>NZ_SZWP01000050.1:0-77593 GCF_005280825.1 Citrobacter sp. wls829 | reverse complement strand
CATTCCACAGCAAAACCCCGCCTTATACCCATTTACACACAGAGTTATCCACAAAGCCGTCAGAATCTCTAACCTCATATTACGGAATCCCATGGAAATCGACCTGGAATTCCCTATCCTATAAAGAAGAAACCAACGCATACCCGTTTTCTACTCTATATATAAGGAGAGCAAACGGCAGTAGCCCCATAATCCCCCTACCATCTTTGAATTACGTATCCCATCAGGTGATAATAACCACACAATCAGTCATTCCAGGACCGTGATGAGAAACGCTCTGCAACGTACTGCTATACGCAAACGCCCGATGAAGCTCGGCACCACCGTGATCCTCATGGTCAGTGCTGTACTTTTCTCCGTGCTGCTCGTCGTTCATCTGATTTACTTCTCACAAATTAGCAATATGACGCGCGATGCCTTAGCGGACAAAGCCCTTGCGGTGGCCCGAACGCTGGCTGACTCCCCGGAGATCCGTCTGGGTCTGCAGAAAGCGCCTCAAGAAAGTGGCATTCAAGCGATTGCCCAGGCGGTGAATAAAAGCAACGACTTCCTGTTCATCGTCGTCACGAATATGCAAAGCATCCGTTATTCACATCCCGAGGCCCAGCGAATCGGCCAGCGGTTTAAAGGCGACGATATTTTGTTGGCCCTGGAAGGGAAAGAAAACGTCGCAATTAATCGTGGCTTTCTGGCTAAAGCACTGCGTGTGTTTACCCCCATCTATGACGAAAACCACCGCCAAATTGGCGTCGTGTCGATTGGCCTTGAGCTCAGCAGAGTCACTGAACAGATTAATAACAGTCGCGACAGTATCTTCTGGTCCGTCTTATTTGGTGTTCTGGTTGGCTTGTTGGGTACCTGGGTGTTGGTCAAGGTGCTCAAACGTATTCTGTTTGGCCTCGAACCCTATGAAATCTCCAACCTGTTTGAACAGCGCCAGGCGATGCTGCACTCTATAAAGGAAGGCGTAATTGCCGTTGACGACAGTGGTGAAGTCACGCTGATAAACCAGGCGGCCCAGGAACTGCTGGATTACCGCAAGTCACAAGACGATGCGCAACTCTCCACGCTCAGTCATGCCTGGTCACAGGTGGTCGATTTTTCTGAAGTCTTACGTGATGGAACACCACGGCGCGATGAAGAGATCACCGTGAAAGACCGGCTACTGCTGATCAACACTGTGCCGGTCATCAGCAACGGTAAAATCATCGGTGCTATTTCAACGTTCAGGGATAAGACGGAAGTCCGTAAACTAATGCAACGCCTGGATGGTATGGTCAACTATGCCGATGCACTTCGTGAACGATCCCACGAATTCATGAATAAGTTGCACGTGATTCTGGGATTATTGCATCTGAAAAGTTATAAGCAGTTGGAAACTTATATAATTAAGACAGCCAACAACTATCAGGAAGAAATCGGCTCATTGCTGGGAAAAATAAAGTCCCCGGTTATCGCGGGATTTTTACTCAGTAAGATTAATCGCACATCCGATTTAGGCCATACCCTTGTCATTAGTAATGAAAGTCAATTACCGGAAAATAGCAATGAAGATCAAGTGACCGTGCTGATTACCGTTCTGGGGAATTTGATTGAAAACGCACTGGAAGCGTTAGGTCAAGAAGCCGGTGGTGAGATCAGCGTATCCTTACACTATCGACACGGCTGGTTACATTGTGAAGTTAATGACGATGGTCCGGGGATCGCCCCCGATCGCATTGACCACATATTTGAGAAAGGCGTCTCGTCAAAAGGAAGCGAACGGGGCGTTGGTTTAGCGCTTGTTAAACAGCAGGTTGAAAGTGTTGGCGGCAATATCGCCGTCGAATCTGAACCTGGGATCTTCACCCAATTTTTTGTACAGTTACCGTGGAATGGTGAGAGGGCCAGCAGATGATCAATGTCTTAATTGTCGATGACGACGCAATGGTAGCGGAGTTAAATCGCCGATATGTGGCGCAGCTCTCCGGTTTTCATTGCTGTGGGACAGCGTCTACGCTGGAGAAAGCCAAAGAAATACTCTTTCATGGCGAACATCATATCGACCTGATTTTGTTAGACATTTATATGCAAAAAGAGAACGGTCTGGATCTGCTGCCCGTTCTGCATAGCGAAGGCTGCAAATGTGACGTCATTGTCATCTCTTCCGCCGCCGATGCTACCACTATTAAGGACTCGCTCCACTACGGGGTCGTCGATTATCTGATAAAACCTTTTCAGGCTTCCCGTTTTGAAGAAGCGCTTACCGGCTGGCTGCATAAAAAGACGGAGATGGAAAAACATCAGTACTATGAACAGTCGGAGCTTGATCAGTTGATTCACGGCAGTTCCTCTACCGAGCAGGAAACACGTCGCTTACCCAAAGGATTAACGCCTCAAACGTTACGTACCTTGTGCCAGTGGATTGATGAGCACCAGGATCAAGAGTTCTCTACTGATGAGTTGGCGAACGAAGTCAATATCTCGCGTGTGTCCTGTCGTAAGTACCTCATCTGGCTGGTCAATTGTCATATCTTATTTACCAGCATTCATTACGGCGTGACTGGCAGACCGGTGTATCGTTATCGCGTTCAGGCTGAGCATTATTCGCTGCTAAAACAATACTGCCAATAAACAGCATTACGGGGATTATTCGTTATATAAAAGTAACAGTTATTAAAATAATGAAAAATCCCCCTACTGCTGTCTTAGACAGCAAAATACTGAATTTGCGTTAGATCAAATATAATTGTATCCAGCATGTTAACGCTCTATTTTATTATTGACAAACATCACACTGTTTTTAATTTCAAAATCACTAACAAAAGTTAATTAAGTATTATCTAACTCGCAGAATGTGTATTTTTACCCCTAAAGGATTAGTCTGATTTTAACCAGACATAAAAATCTATATCGGTAGCAATGGAGAACATGCTACGTACTATGGACACCGTACATTTTTGTGAGCAAATAAAAGTATCCGTTCGCCAACCTCATAGCATCATGAATTGGCGTGAGCGTGATCACATAAATAATACACTCACCTATCCTGCCGGTGGTTCACGTAATAGTAGAATACGTAAAGCTGACGATAAGTTTCCGGTTAACCGGGACAACGTACCTACACTACAACATCAGCCAATGCTCTTCATAACATGCTCTGCTTCCCATCGCCTGAGGATTCTCTCCTCAGAACAAAGTCACAGAAAAAAGTTAAATATTTCCAATAACGTTTAAAATTTTTCTAGACAGATATTTGAACATTAATCACAAATACGGACATACCGAATATTGACCGCTTTCTGATGCTTATTACAGCATAAAAGAGCGTGGCACAGATCCATTTATCAAAAATTGACTGAGTTTTTTGCGAGGGTAAATAAAATGTTATTTAGTATACAGCTTCTTATAATATTAATATGTTTGTTTTATGGTGCCAGAAAGGGCGGTATCGCACTGGGTTTGTTAGGCGGTATAGGTCTGGTCATTCTGGTTTTCGTGTTCCATCTCCAGCCGGGTAAACCGCCAGTAGACGTTATGCTGGTCATTATTGCCGTGGTCGCTGCTTCCGCAACTTTGCAGGCCTCCGGCGGTCTTGATGTTATGCTGCAAATTGCTGAAAAGCTGCTGCGTCGTAACCCAAAATACGTTTCCATCGTGGCACCGTTTGTCACCTGCACCCTGACTATCCTGTGTGGTACAGGTCACGTGGTGTACACCATTCTGCCTATCATCTATGACGTTGCGATTAAGAACAATATTCGCCCGGAACGTCCGATGGCAGCGAGTTCTATCGGTGCGCAGATGGGTATCATTGCCAGCCCGGTTTCCGTGGCCGTCGTGTCACTGGTCGCGATGCTGGGTAACGTAACGTTTGAAGGCAAGCACCTCGAATTCCTCGACCTGCTCGCTATCACCATCCCCTCTACCCTGCTGGGTATTCTGGCGATCGGTATCTTCAGCTGGTTCCGTGGTAAAGATCTGGACAAAGACGAAGATTTTCAGAAGTTCATTTCCGTTCCTGAAAACCACCACTATGTCTATGGCGACACCGCTACGCTGTTAGACAAAAAACTGCCTAAGAGCAACTGGCTGGCAATGTGGATCTTCCTGGCCGCTATCGCTGTCGTTGCCGTCCTGGGTGCGGTATCTGAACTGCGTCCTTCTTTTGGCGGCAAACCGCTGTCAATGGTTCTGGTTATCCAGATGTTCATGCTGCTGACTGGCGCACTGATTATCATCCTGACCAAAACCAACCCCGCATCTATCTCTAAAAATGAAGTCTTCCGTTCAGGTATGATCGCGATTGTAGCGGTGTACGGTATTGCCTGGATGGCGGAAACCATGTTCGGCGCACATATGTCTGAAATTCAGGGCGTACTGGGCGAGATGGTGAAAGAATATCCGTGGGCCTATGCGGTTGTCCTGCTGTTGGTCTCCAAGTTTGTAAACTCCCAGGCTGCGGCGCTGGCGGCTATCGTGCCGGTCGCGCTGGCTATCGGCGTTGATCCAGCGTACATCGTTGCCTCTGCTCCGGCATGCTACGGTTACTACATTCTGCCGACCTACCCAAGCGATCTGGCGGCCATTCAGTTTGACCGTTCCGGCACCACCCGCATTGGCCGCTTCGTCATTAACCACAGCTTCATTCTGCCTGGTTTGATCGGCGTAAGCGTATCCTGTGTATTTGGCTGGGTGTTCGCTGCAATGTACGGTTTCCTGTAATCACACTTCGCGTGCCGTCCACTTTTGTACGGCACGCTACTCATAAGATGCAGAACAATTTACGTTTCTGATAAAAAAGAAAAGGCTGGAAGCAAATGTCAAAAGTTGAATTCACTTACCAGGCGCCTTTCCCGCTGGGGGAAGACAAAACTGAGTACTATCTGCTGACATCCGATCACGTCAGCGTCGGCGAGTTTGAAGGCGAGACAATCCTCAAGGTAGAACCCGAAGCACTGACGCTCCTGGCCCAGCAAGCCTTCCACGATGCCTCCTTCATGCTCCGCCCGGAACACCAGCAGCAAGTCGCCTCCATTCTTCACGATCCAGAAGCCAGCGAAAACGATAAGTACGTGGCGCTGCAGTTCCTGAGAAACTCTGAAATCGCCGCCAAAGGCGTGCTGCCAACCTGTCAGGATACCGGCACGGCTATTATCATGGGTAAAAAAGGCCAGCGCGTCTGGACCGGTGGCGGGGACGAAGCCGCGCTCTCCAAAGGTGTCTTTAATACCTACATTGAAGATAACCTGCGCTATTCACAAAACGCCGCACTGGATATGTACAAAGAGGTCAATACCGGGACGAACCTGCCCGCGCAAATCGACCTGTACAGCGTGGATGGTGACGAATACAAATTCCTGTGTGTGGCCAAAGGCGGCGGCTCAGCAAACAAAACGTACCTCTATCAGGAAACGAAAGCACTGCTGACCCCCGGCAAGCTGAAAAATTACCTGGTTGATAAGATGCGCACGCTGGGTACGGCGGCCTGCCCGCCTTACCACATCGCCTTTGTCATTGGCGGCACCTCAGCAGAAAGCACCCTCAAAACGGTGAAACTGGCCAGCACGCACTACTACGACGCGCTGCCGACCGAAGGTAATGCCCATGGTCAGGCGTTCCGTGACGTTCAACTGGAACAAGAACTGCTTGAAGAAGCACAGAAACTGGGTCTCGGCGCACAGTTTGGCGGCAAATACTTCGCACACGATATCCGCGTGATCCGCTTGCCTCGCCACGGTGCATCTTGCCCGGTAGGCATGGGTGTATCCTGCTCTGCCGACCGTAACATCAAGGCCAAAATTAATCGCGACGGTATCTGGATTGAAAAACTGGAGCATAATCCAGCCCAGTACATTCCAGAATCGCTGCGTCAGGCTGGTGAAGGTGAAGCGGTTAAGGTTGACCTGAACCGCCCGATGAAAGAGATCCTCGCCCAGCTTTCTCAATACCCGGTATCTACGCGCCTGTCGTTAAGCGGCACCATCATTGTGGGTCGCGACATTGCCCATGCGAAGCTGAAAGAGCGTATTGATTCCGGTGAAGGTCTGCCGCAGTACGTGAAAGATCACCCGATCTACTACGCGGGTCCGGCAAAAACACCAGCGGGTTATCCATCAGGCTCCTTAGGCCCAACCACCGCGGGTCGTATGGACTCCTACGTTGATCTGCTGCAATCCCACGGCGGCAGCATGATCATGCTGGCGAAAGGGAACCGCAGCCAGCAGGTGACCGACGCCTGCCATAAACACGGCGGCTTCTACTTAGGCAGCATCGGCGGTCCGGCGGCAGTACTGGCGCAGCAGAGCATTAAGCATCTGGAATGCGTGGAGTATCCGGAACTGGGTATGGAAGCTATTTGGAAAATCGAAGTTGAAGATTTCCCGGCCTTCATCCTGGTCGATGACAAAGGCAACGATTTCTTCCAGCAAATTGTCAGCAAGCAATGCGCTAACTGCGCGAAGTAACCTATCTGGCCCGGCACCGGACTGCTCCCAATCGTTGGACACCCAACCGTTGAGGACAGCCCGGTGATCCCCCCGGGCCACTCTCCCCCCTCAATAACGGGTATTGAATTTTTATCTCGCCCGATGAATAGTAGCCTTTTCGACTACTCGCTAAATCATCATGATCCGCACACTGAATACTTCGATGCTGAATACTGGCGCACTGGTGCTGGCGCTCATTCTTGCCTACACCGGCTTCTGCGCCACAGAAAAAATCACCTGGCTGATGGAAGTCACGCCGGTCATTATTGTCGTCCCGTTGCTGCTGGTGACCGTTAAGCGCTACCCGCTGACGCCGCTGCTCTACACGCTGATATTCTTGCATGCCATCATTCTGATGGTGGGCGGTATGTACACCTACGCTAAGGTGCCGATTGGCTTTGATGTTCAGGAGTGGCTGAATCTGAGCCGCAACCCTTATGACAAGCTGGGCCACTTCTTCCAGGGGCTGGTACCTGCCCTGACGGCCAGAGAGATTTTAGTACGCGGCAATATTGTCCGTGGGCGTAAGATGTTGGCGTTTTTAGTCTGCTGTGTCGCGCTGGCGATCAGCGCCACCTATGAACTGATTGAATGGTGGGCGGCGCTGGCGATGGGTCAAGGTGCAGATGATTTCCTTGGCACGCAGGGCGATCCGTGGGATACCCAGTCAGATATGTTCTGCGCCCTGCTCGGCGCATTAACCACGGTGATACTGCTGGCGCGGGTTCATTGTCGGCAGTTGTGCCGCTATGGGTTAATCACCGTGAACTGATTGCCGGATGTCGCTGACGCTAATCCGGCCTGTACTTTACGCCTTAGCTTCACCGGCGGTTGCTACCGCAACCACCGGTATATCCAGTTGCTCATCCACCGAAGGCACCTTGCGGTACTTATCCAACAAGTGGATCTGGATCCGGCGCAGCGTATCGCCGTTCAGTCGGTAGAAACGGAAGTAGAGGATTAGCGTGACCATAAAAAAGAGTGCCGGTAGCGCTATCATAATGAATTGCATACCCACGATGGTTTCGGCAGACTGCTCAACGTTCGGCAGATAGCCAATTATCCCGAGCACCAGCGCGATAAAGAAAGCAGCAAACGCTGATCCCCCTTTGACCACCATGGTTTGTACCGAATAGGCAATGCTTTCACAACGTACATTGAGCTTGTATTCACCGTAATCGACGGTGTCCGCGACCATAATGACCTGTAGCACCCAGAAAAGCGCCGAACCAATGTTCAGTAAAACCCCGGCAATCACAATCAGCAGGGTATTATGAAAACCCGCTAATGCCATCGCCAACAGCACGCCGCAGCTAAGTACCGGCATTATCGATGCCCCAGCCCATAAGATCCGCCGGGACAACGCTTTCACCAGTCGAGGAAAAAGGATCAGCGTCAGCAGATTAGCCGCACCGGCGTAGGACATGTAGTACGGGAAGAGGGCCGCATCGCCAATTACGTAGGTAAAATAGTAAATAGCAAAACCCGCAATAATATTGGCCGCGATATTGTAGGCCAGCGCCATGCCCAGCAAGCAGGAAAGCTGGTCGTTTTTATAGATAAGTCCGACGATCGCTTTCAAACTCAGGCGACTGCTGTCAGCTGTTGCATCGCTGTCCGACGAATACACCTCATGCACATTACGTAGCGTCACGAATGTCGACACGATAAAGAATGCGATCAGCACCAGCGTAAACATCTGGAAACCAAATCCGCGATCGGCCCCGCCAACATAGCTGACAAAGGGCAACGTTACCCCGGCGGTCACAAACCCGGACAAGCTGGCGAAAAAGCGGGGAAACGGCACCAGTTGCTCACGTTCGCGTTTATCCAGCGTAATGGTCGGCACCAGCGACCAGAAGGGAATATCCATAATGGTGTAGGTCATCCCCCACAGAATGTAGGTGACACATACAAAGACAACCTGCGTTGTCCCTTCGAACAGATGGGCGCTAAATAGCAAGAACAGCACCAGCGAGTTCGCCAGGGTGCCGATTAGAATCCAGGGTTTAAACTTTCCCCAGCGTGAGCGGGTGGCGTTAACAATCCAGCCCATGATCGGATCGTTAATCGCATCCCAAATCCTTGCCGCCAGGAACAATGTCCCGACCAGACCCACCGATAACCCCACCACATCGGTGTAGTAATACATCAGGTACATGTACACAATACCAATAGCGAAATCCTTACCAAACGCTCCAAATCCATAACTGAGTTTTGTTGTCAGAGATATGCTCATAGGGTATCGGGTCACTGTTACCAGCGCCCGCCTTCTGTAATAGGAAACGTGAGACGTCGGGCGCCGGACATGCTGCCGGCGCGCAAGGGGCTTATCGATGTAACCAGGCCGGTAACCAGTCGCCATGTGAAGCGATCAGGTCGTCCACCAGCGCATAAATCTCCTCAATACCCAATACTGCCGCGGTATGGGGGTCCATCATTGCCGCGTGATACACCCGATCGCGGTTTTCCGTCAGGATGGCTTCGGTCAGCAGGGTCTGCACATTGATATTGGTTTGCATCATTGCCGCCAGATGCGATGGAAGAGTGCCCACCTTCGTCGGTTGAATGCCATTGGCATCAACCAGACACGCCACTTCCACACAGCAGCCCTGTGGCAGGTTATCGATCAGGCCGTCATTACGCACATTGCCATAAATCACACTCGGCTCACCGGTCCAGATGGCATTCATGATCGTGCTGGCATATTCCCGCGACGGTTTAATATCAATCCGCGCCGCCGTTTTGTACTCCTCCAGCTCTTTATGCCAGTTCGCCAGTTGTTCCACGCAACGTTTCGGGTATTCATCCAGCGGCACCTTGTAGCGCTCAATCAGGTCTTCACGTCCCGGCTTAATAAACCACGGCGTATATTCAGCAAAATGTTCTGAAGACTCAGTAACGAAGTACCCCAGTTTTTTGAACATCTCATACCGCACGATGTTCTGGCAGCGGCTATTCCCGTGAATATTAGGCTTCGGCGCCTGACCGGCTTCATAAGCAGCCAGCAGTTCCGGGTACAGATCCACATAGCTGCCCTCTGCTGTTTTTCGTTCCAGCTCCAGGTAAAACGCCATATGGTTGATCCCGGCGCTACGGTAGCGCAACGTGGCGGGATCGATATTCAAATCACGCGCCAATTCCTCCGCCGTCCCCTGAACAGAATGGCACAGCCCAACCTGTTTAATCTGCGGATACCGTGCATACATAGCCCAGGTGTTCATCGCCATCGGATTGACGTAGTTAAGCATCGTGGCATGCGGGCAGACTTCGGTCATGTCTTCACAAATCTGCCATAAATGCGGGATGGTGCGCAGCGCGCGCATAATGCCGCCCGGCCCCAGCGTATCGGCAATGGTTTGTTCCAGACCATGACGTTTACACACGTCAAAATCAGTGACGGTACACGGCTCATAGCCGCCAATCTGGAAAGCGACAACCACAAAGTCGGCATCCTGCAACGCCGCTTTCCGATCGGTATGGCAGGTAATGTGACCGGATGCGCCCGCCGAATCCATCAGTTTGCGCACCACAATATGCGATTCTTCAAGGCGTGTGGGATCGATATCCATTAAGGCAATATGCGCAGATTTCAGTGCATCGCGGTGAAAGACATCCCCGAGAATATTTTTGACGAAAATCGTGGAACCGGCGCCGATAAAGGTAATTTTGGGTGCAGACATCATCACTCTCCAGAACGTTGTTGGTCATCGTCAGGATGGCACGCGATGGCGATGAAAGCCTCCGGCTTCTGTAATGAGCATTCCCAAAAACTCAGATCACCTTTCTGCCCACGCAGAATCTGAGTTAATGGGATTAAATTAGCCGAAAAGCAGAGTATGTGGCCCAAAAACTCTACTATGCTGAGGTCTAATGACTCAATTTGCGTCCCAATTCGCAGTCTTATCTGTATACAAATGGCATGATTCTGAGCATTCAGGAAATGGAGTGACCATGACGACGTTACCGATACCGCTTCTCCCTCCCGATCCACATATGTGCAGTAGCGATGAACAGCAGACCCGCAGCCCGCTGACGCTGTACTCAGAGTATCAACGCATGGATATCGAGCTGCGCCCGCCGCATGCCATGGACTCCAGCCACTGGCACGGCCAGGTGGAAGTGAATGTACCGTTCGATGGCGACGTTGAGTATGTTATCAATAACGAAGTGGTGCAGATAAAACAGGGACATATCACATTATTCTGGGCCTGTACGCCGCACCAGCTCACCCGTCCGGGTACCTGCCAGCAGATGGCGATTTTCAATTTACCGATGCACCTGTTTCTCTCCTGGCCGCTGGATCGCGAACTGATCAACCACGTCACGCATGGCATGGTCATTAAATCACTGGCGACGCAACAGCTCAGCACCTTTGAAGTTCAGCGCTGGCAGCAAGAGGTGAACAGCCCGAACGAACAAATTCGCCAGTTGGCGATCGACGAAATTGGTCTGATGCTTAAGCGCTTTAGCCTGTCGGGCTGGCAGCCGATTCTGGTCAATAAAACCTCGCGCACGCACAAAAACAGCGTTTCCCGACACGCTCAGTTTTATGTCAGCCAGATGCTGAGCTTTATTGCCGACAACTACGATCAGGCGCTCACCATTAACGACGTCGCGGAGCATGTGAAGCTCAATGCCAACTATGCGATGGGAATTTTCCAGCGCGTAATGCAGCTCACCATGAAGCAGTACATTACCGCGATGCGGATCAACCACGTCCGCGCGCTGCTAAGCGATACCGATAAAACGATTCTGGACGTGGCGCTGACCGCCGGGTTCCGCTCCAGCAGCCGCTTTTACGACACCTTCAACAAATTTGTCGGCATGTCACCACAGCAATACCGCAAACTGAGTCAGCAAAGACGACAGTCCTCAGCCCTCTGACCCCGGCAATATCACTATCAGCCAAAAAAATAATTCCCCTGTCGATAAACGACGGGGAAAAATCGCCAAATGCACCAATCAACCATTTGTTTTTAAAAAATAAAAACACAAAATCGCCTGATTTTCGCCCCCTTTACTCCCGTATTTATCAGGTAAATACTTGCCCTCGTCACACATCCTCCACTACGGGAAACAGACGATGAAAGTATTAATTGTTGAAAGCGAATTTCTGCATCAGGACACCTGGGTCGGCCACGCGGTCGAACGTCTGGCGGACGCTCTAAGTCGGCAAAATGTGACCGTCATTAAGTCCACATCATTCGATGATGGTTACGCCATCCTGGCCGCCAATGAGGCCATTGACTGCCTGATGTTCAGCTACCAAATGGAACAACAGGACGAACACCTCAACGTCAGGCAATTGATCGGCAAGCTTCACGAACGCCAGCAAAATGTTCCCGTTTTCCTGCTGGGCGATCGGGAAAAAGCTACCGCATCGCTGGATCGCGATCTGCTGGAGCTTGTCGATGAATTCGCCTGGATTCTGGAAGATACTGCCGACTTTATCGCCGGGCGCGCCGTTGCGGCAATGACCCGTTATCGCCAGCAGCTTCTGCCGCCACTGTTCAGCGCATTGATGAAATACGGCGACATCCATGAATATTCCTGGGCCGCACCAGGCCACCAGGGCGGCGTCGGATTTACCAAAACCCCTGCGGGTCGTTTCTACCATGATTACTACGGTGAAAATCTGTTCCGTAGCGATATGGGTATCGAACGCGCCTCTCTCGGCTCGCTGCTTGACCACACCGGCGCATTTGGCGAGAGTGAAAAATATGCCGCCCGCGTCTTTGGCGCTGACCGTTCGTGGTCCGTAGTGGTCGGCACATCCGGCTCTAACCGCACTATCATGCAGGCCTGCATGACCGACAACGACGTGGTCGTTCTGGATCGAAACTGCCATAAATCGATTGAGCAGGGGCTGATCCTCACCGGGGCAAAACCGGTGTATATGGTGCCAAGCCGTAACCGTTACGGCATTATCGGGCCTATCTACCCGCAGGAAATGCAGCCGGAAACGTTGCAGAAAAAAATCAGCGAAAGCCCGCTGACGCAAGGTAAAGCCGGGCAAAAGCCATCTTACAGCGTGGTCACTAACTGTACCTACGACGGCGTCTGCTACAACGCGAAAGAAGCGCAAGACCTGCTGGCACAAACCAGCGATCGTATACACTTCGATGAAGCCTGGTACGGCTATGCGCGCTTCAACCCGATTTACAACGACCACTACGCCATGCGTGGAGAGCCGGGCGACCATAACGGCCCCACCGTATTTGCCACGCACTCCACCCACAAACTGCTGAATGCGCTGTCACAGGCCTCTTACATTCACGTGCGTGAAGGCCGTGGAGCGGTGAATTTCTCCCGCTTTAACCAGGCGTATATGATGCACGCCACCACCTCACCGCTGTATGCCATCTGCGCCTCAAACGACGTGGCGGTCTCAATGATGGACGGTAATAGCGGCCTGTCGCTCACTCAGGAAGTGATCGACGAAGCGGTTGATTTCCGCCAGGCAATGGCACGGTTATACAAAGAATTCACCGCCGAGGGCGACTGGTTCTTCAAACCGTGGAACAAAGAGGTGGTCACCGATCCACAAACCGGCGAAACCTACGACTTCGCGGATGCACCGACCCAACTGCTGACCACCGACCAGAATTGCTGGGTGATGCGCCCGGGTGAATCCTGGCACGGCTTTAAAGACCTGCCGGATAACTGGAGCATGCTGGACCCGATTAAGGTCAGCATTCTGGCACCGGGAATGGGCGACGACGGCGAGCTGGAAGAAAATGGCGTGCCGGCCGCGCTGGTCACCGCCTGGCTTGGACGTCACGGTATCGTACCGACCCGCACCACCGACTTCCAGATTATGTTCCTGTTCTCAATGGGGATCACCCGCGGGAAATGGGGCACGCTTATCAACACACTGTGTTCCTTCAAGCACCATTACGATACCAATACCCCGCTGTCACAGGTGATGCCGGAACTGGTAGAGGAACATCCTGACACTTACGCCAACATGGGCATTCACGATCTGGGCGACACCATGTTCGCCTGGCTGAAAGAAAATAACCCAGGTAGCCGCCTCAATGCGGCCTACTCCGGCCTGCCTGTCGCTGAAATCACCCCGCGCGAAGCCTATAACGCGATCGTGAGCGACAACATTGAGATGGTAGCCATCGAAAATCTGCCGGGCCGTATTGCCGCCAATTCCGTTATCCCTTACCCACCGGGAATCCCGATGCTGCTGTCCGGGGAAAACTTTGGCGATGCCAATAGCCCACAGATAAGTTACCTGCGTTCGTTGCAATCCTGGGACCATAACTTCCCTGGCTTTGAACATGAAACCGAAGGAACGGAAATTATCGACGGCATGTATCACGTCATGTGCGTGAAAGCATAATGTCGCTTTATAGATAGTCCGATGTTTAAGGTAGACATGTCATGCTTGAGTAATTCCTGAGTATTGCTGCAAAACAATAACATTGTCATACCTTTTGCGCGGGGCCACCCCGCGCTTTTTTTATGCAGCGAAAACACGTTGCCACTCGCGTAAATTATTATGTACACCCCAATAATCCCCACAGATATTGTAATTCCTTTGAATCACGCTATTTTATCGCAGGTTTTGATTCATCATACAATTCCATTTAACCGGTATTACTCACCCTTCGGCGAGCGACGGTATTTTATATTCATATTCCAGGAGTTCGGGTATGAGGGTTTGCAGCAAAGAAGCTTGTGTTGTTGTATTAACGGAGAAAGATGTTTGGTTAAGGATTAACGGTAAAGAAGCCATCAGTTTAAAAGCCAACCACATGGCACTGGTGGCATGTGATAATAATATTATCGACTTCTCTTCACTCAATAACGCCCTGGTGGTTCACATCAGTCGCGACATTATTAAAGATTACTTACGATTTTTAAATAAAGATCTCTCACAAATCCCCCTCTGGCAACGCAGTGCCAGCCCGGTAATGACCGCTGCCTGCCTGACGCCGGATGTGTTTCGGGTCGCCGCCCAGCACAGCGTGATGGAAATGCTGAACGAAGGGGAGGCAGAACGGACGCGTGCACTGCTGTTCACCGTGCTATCACGCTTTCTCGACAGCAAAAAGTTTCTCCCGCTGCTGATGCATATGTTACGCAGTCGTATTAGCGACAGCGTTTATCACATCATTGAGAGTGATATTCATAAAGACTGGAACTTGAGTTTGGTCGCCAGTTGCCTGTGCCTGAGCCCCAGTTTGTTAAAGAAAAAGCTCAAAAATGAAAATACAAGTTACAGCCAAATAATTACCACCTGTCGCATGCGTTATGCCGTCAATCAATTATTGATGGACGGAAAAAACATATCTCAGGTGTCACAACTGTGCGGATATAACAGTACGTCATACTTCATCTCTGTATTCAAAGAGTTCTACGGGATGACCCCACTGCATTATGTTAGCCTGCACCGGGAACAAACGGCCGCCTGATTTTTAATCATTTAGCAATAAGCCATAATAATATCAGCATTGGCGATACTCACCTTTCGCCATAATTCAATCATCTTCTGCGGAGGTATGATACGTCGTCATTTATCCTTATCAGGAGTTAAGAAATATGTCGACGGATGCTGATGCTCACAAAGTGGGCTTAATCCCCGTCACCTTAATGGTGTCGGGGAATATTATGGGTTCCGGTGTATTCCTGTTACCCGCCAATCTGGCGTCAACTGGCGGGATTGCAATCTACGGATGGCTGGTCACGATTATCGGCGCGCTGGCGCTGTCGATGGTGTACGCCAAAATGTCGTCCTTAGACTCCAGTCCCGGTGGTTCTTACGCGTATGCCCGCCGCTGCTTCGGTCCCTTCTTAGGCTATCAAACCAACGTCCTGTACTGGCTGGCCTGCTGGATCGGTAACATCGCGATGGTGGTCATTGGCGTGGGTTACCTGAGCTACTTTTTCCCCATCTTAAAAGATCCGCTGGTGTTAACGCTGACCTGCGTCGCCGTACTGTGGGTCTTCGTGTTGCTGAATATCGTCGGGCCGAAAATGATCACCCGCGTGCAGGCCATTGCTACCGTGCTGGCACTGGTGCCCATTGTCGGGATTGCCGTATTCGGCTGGTTCTGGTTTCGCGGTGAAACCTATATGGCAGCCTGGAACGTCAGCGGCATGAACACCTTCGGCGCGATCCAAAGCACCTTGAACGTCACCCTGTGGTCATTCATCGGGGTAGAAAGTGCTTCTGTGGCTGCGGGCGTGGTCAAAAACCCTAAACGTAACGTTCCTATCGCCACCATTGGCGGGGTACTGATTGCCGCCGTCTGCTACGTGCTTTCTACCACCGCGATTATGGGCATGATCCCTAACGCGGCGCTGCGCGTTTCGGCTTCACCATTCGGCGATGCGGCACGCATGGCATTGGGTGACACCGCAGGCGCGATTGTCTCCTTCTGCGCAGCGGCCGGGTGTCTCGGCTCACTGGGTGGCTGGACGTTACTTGCCGGACAAACCGCAAAAGCGGCGGCCGACGACGGTCTGTTCCCACCGATTTTCGCCCGCGTCAACAAAGCCGGTACGCCGGTTGCCGGGTTAATTATCGTCGGGATCCTGATGACTCTCTTCCAGTTCAGCAGCATGTCACCGAACGCCGCCAAAGAGTTTGGCCTGGTCTCTTCTGTCTCGGTCATCTTCACGCTGGTGCCTTACCTGTATACCTGTGCCGCCCTGCTGCTGCTGGGCCATGGTCACTTTGGTAAAGCACGTCCCCTGTACTTGCTGGTCACCTTCGTGGCATTTATCTACTGCATCTGGGCAGTGGTCGGCTCGGGCGCCAAAGAGGTGATGTGGTCATTCGTGATGCTGATGATCATCACCGCGCTGTATGCCCTTAATTACAACCGGATCCATAAAAATCCGTATCCACTGGATGCCCCAGTTAACAATAATTAATGTAAGCAGCAGGGGTGCATATAGGCCGGACAAGGCATCGCAGCCATCCGGTATTAAGCCAATCTTAAGTTCTTAAGGTTGGCTTAACTTTACTTTGCGAGGATCTGCCCCACTTAGTCGATGGAATTTCCTCTTCATGTTAAAGCACCTGTTTAAAAGACCGACTCTCGGGCACATCAGCTGGCTGCTGCTGATCTCTTTTTATCTGGCCACCTTTCTGAACGTCGCGTTCTATAAGCAGGTGCTGCAAGACCTCCCGCTGGACTCCCTGCGCAACGTGCTGGTGTTTCTCTCCATGCCGGTGGTGGCCTTCAGCGTCATGAACATTGTGCTGACGCTGGCTTCATTCCTGTGGCTTAACCGCCCGTTGGCCTGCATTTTCATTCTGGTGGGTGCCTCTGCCCAATATTTCATCATGACCTACGGCATCATCATTGACCGCTCGATGATCGCCAATATGATGGATACCACGCCCGCTGAAACCTTCGCCTTGCTGACGCCGCAAATGATCATCACGCTCGGGATAAGCGGTATTCTGGCGGCGATCATCGTCTGCTGGATCAAAATTAAACCAACGACGCCGGTATTGCGTAGCGTGCTGTACCGGGGGGCAAATATCCTGGTCTCGGTACTGCTGATCGTACTGGTCGCCACCTTCTTCTACAAAGATTACGCCTCACTGTTTCGCAACAACAAAGAGCTGGTTAAATCCCTCAGCCCGTCCAACAGCATCGTCGCCACCTCGTCCTGGTATTCACACCAGCGCCTGGCCGATTTGCCGCTGGTGCGTATTGGCGAAGATGCCCACCGCAATCCGTTAATGCTGAAAGAAAAGCGTAAAAATCTCACCATCGTGGTGCTGGGAGAAACCTCGCGCGGGGATAACTTCTCGCTGTCGGGGTATTCACGCCAGACCAACCCGCGGCTGGAAAAAGATGACGTGGTCTATTTCCCGCGCACCACGTCCTGCGGGACGGCGACGGCGGTGTCCGTCCCCTGCATGTTCTCCGATATGCCGCGCGCGCACTACGATGAAGAGCTGGCACACCACCAGGAAGGCGTACTTGATGTCATTCAGCGGGCGGGAATCAACGTGCTGTGGAATGATAACGACGGCGGCTGTAAAGGCGCATGCGATCGCGTACCGCATCAGAATATGACCAAGCTAAATCTGCCGGGGCAGTGCATCGACGGTGAATGCTACGACGACGTTCTGTTCCACGGGCTGGAAGAGTACATTAACCATCTTCAGGGCGACGGCGTGATTGTGCTGCACACCATCGGCAGCCACGGCCCGACCTATTACAACCGCTATCCGCCGCAGTTCAAGAAATTCACCCCAACCTGCGACACCAATGAGATCCAAACCTGCTCGCAGCAACAACTGGTGAATACCTACGACAATACCATCCTGTATGTTGACTATATTGTTGATAAAGCAATCAATATACTGAAAGCACATCAGGACAATTTCACCACCAGCCTGGTCTATCTTTCCGATCACGGTGAATCGTTAGGGGAAAACGGCGTCTATTTACACGGCCTGCCGTATTCCATTGCGCCAGCAACACAAAAGCATGTGCCGATGCTGCTGTGGCTGTCAGAGGACTACCAGCGGCGCTACCAGATCTCGCAAACATGTTTGCAAAAACGGGCCAGCGCAGAAGATTTCTCCCAGGATAATTTATTCTCAACCCTGCTGGGATTAACGGGCGTACAGACCAGGAATTACCAGGCGGCAGATGATATTCTGCACCCATGCCGGGGAGGCTAACTGAATGAAAATTCTGATTGTTGAAGACGATACGCTGTTATTACAGGGACTGATCCTTGCCGCCCAAACGGAAGGCTATGCCTGCGACGGCGTGTCAACCGCCCGTGCCGCAGAGCAATGTCTGGAGACCGGGCATTATAGTCTGGTGGTGCTGGATCTCGGCTTGCCCGATGAAGACGGTCTGCACTTTCTCAACCGTATCAGGCAGAAAAAATACACGATTCCGGTGCTGATCCTCACCGCCCGCGACACGCTCAAAGACCGGGTTGCCGGGCTGGATGTCGGTGCCGATGACTATCTGGTCAAACCGTTCGCACTGGAAGAGCTGCATGCCCGTATTCGGGCGCTGCTGCGTCGCCATAACAATCAGGGCGAGAGCGAGCTGATTGTCGGTAACCTGAAGCTGAACATTGGTCGTCGCCAGGTGTGGATGACCGGGCAAGAGGTTATCTTAACGCCGAAAGAGTACGCGCTGCTGTCGCGCTTAATGCTCAAAGCGGGCAGCCCGGTACACCGGGAAATCCTGTATAACGATATCTACAGCTGGGATAACGAACCGTCGACCAATACGCTGGAAGTTCACATTCACAACCTGCGCGATAAAGTGGGTAAAGCCCGTATTCGCACGGTCAGGGGATTTGGCTACATGCTGGTTGCCACTGAGGAAAGCTAAGTGAAGCTGATACGTTATTTAAAACAGCCGCTGCCGCTGCGCCATCGTTTGATGATAACGATCGGCCTGATTCTGGTGGTCTTTCAGCTGATTAGCACCTTCTGGCTGTGGCATGAAAGCACCGAACAAATACAGCTGTTCGAACAGGCGTTACGCGAAAACCGTAACAACGATCGCCACATCATGCATGAGATTCGCGAGGCCATCGCCAGCCTGATCGTCCCCGGCATTTTTATGGTCAGTCTGACGCTACTGATTTGCTATCAGGCAGTGCGACGGATCACCCGCCCGCTTGTCAACCTGCAAAAAGAGTTAGAGGCGCGCACGGCCGATAACCTGACCCCCATTGAGATCCGCAGCTCTACCGTTGAGATACAGGCGGTCGTCACGGCACTGAATCAGCTGGTGACGCGACTCACCAACACTCTCGACAATGAGCGTCTGTTTACTGCCGACGTCGCTCACGAGCTGCGCACACCGTTATCTGGCGTTCGCCTGCACCTGGAATTACTGTCAAAAACCCACAACGTGGACGTTTCACCGCTTATTGCCCGCTTAGACCAAATGATGGACAGCGTGTCGCAGCTGCTGCAGCTTGCCCGCGTGGGTCAGTCGTTTTCGGCGGGGGATTACCAGCATGTCAAACTGCTGGAGGACGTCATACTGCCTGCCTACGATGAACTCAGCACCATGCTGGATCAGCGGCAACAAACGCTTCTATTACCCGAGAGCGCTACCGATGTCGTGGTGCGTGGCGACGTTACGCTGTTGCGTATGCTGCTGCGTAACTTAGTCGAAAATGCGCATCGTTACAGCCCGGAGGGCAGTAATATTAGAATTAGCCTGCATACTGACCCGGAGGCGCAAATGGTCATTGAAGACGAAGGGCCGGGCATTGATGAAAGTAAATGCGGGGAGTTAAGCAAAGCGTTTGTGCGCATGGACAGTCGTTTTGGCGGTATTGGACTGGGGCTGAGCATTGTCAGCCGCATCACCCAGCTCCATCGCGGACAGTTCTTTTTGCAAAATCGCACGGGAGCCACCGGCACCCGAGCCAGCGTAGTACTGGAGAAAGATCAGTAAGAGCTCACCCACACGTACACAAAGCTGCTCACAATCAGCAGGCTGCACACGGTGGTTAAACTTTCATAGATACGGGTTTTCATGACACTCTCCTCCGATAGTATGGAGGAGAGTTTGCCTGACAGAGATTAAGCCAACCTTAAGGCCACGCGCCGGATGGCGGCTAACGCCTTATCCGGCCTACTGAGTACAACGCTACCCGTAGGCCTGAAAGCTGCGCGCCATCAGGCAATAACACGATTACTCATCAATACGCGGATGCTGCTGGACCAGGCGTGAACGCTTAACCTGCAAATCCGCAATTTCCTGATCGATATCTTCAATCTTCTGCTCGATATTATCGTAGTGCTCGCCGAGGATTTCTTTCGCTTCCTGAATATCCGAAGCGGCAGGCGTCGCCCCTTTCAGCGGCTGGTTAGCGGTCTCTTTCATGGTTATACCGGTAATTAAACCGACCACCGCAACCACCATCAGATAGTAAGCCGGCATCATCAGGTTCTGCGAACTTTCCACCAGCCAGGCGGCCAGCGTCGGTGTCAGACCAGCAATCAGTACCGAAATATTAAATGCCGCAGCCAGCGCACTGTAACGAATGTGCGTCGGGAACATTGCCGGTAACGTTGACGCCATCACCCCGGTAAAGCAGTTGAGGATCACCGCCAGCATCAGTAAACCGGCAAAAATCAGGCCGATGACGTTACTGTTAATCAGGATGAAAGCCGGGATGGCCAGCACAAACAGCGCAATACTGCCCATGATCACAAACGGTCGACGCCCGAAACGGTCACTGAGCAGCCCCATTATCGGTTGCACAAACAGCATACCAATCATAATGGCGATAATAATCAGCACACCGTGATCTTCAGAGTAATGCAGGTTATGCGACAGATAGCTCGGCATGTAGGTGAGCAGCATGTAATAGGTGACGTTGGTGGCAATCACCAGACCGGTACACGCCAGCAGACTACGCCAGTGTTTAGTGGCGATTTCTTTAAACGAAACCTTCGGCCCTTCCTGCAGCCCCTGGCGATCGCCCTGTTCCAGCTTATCGACATGCTGCTGAAACGCCGGGGTTTCTTCCAGCGCGTGGCGCAGATACAGACCAATCAGTCCTAACGGCAGCGCGATAAAGAACGGAATACGCCAGCCCCACTCAAGGAAGTTTTCCTCACCGACGACGGTCGAGATCAGCACGACTACGCCCGCACCCAGCACAAACCCGGCAATCGAGCCAAAGTCCAGCCAGCTGCCCATAAATCCGCGCTTACGGTCCGGGGAATATTCCGCGACGAAAATCGAAGCACCGGTGTATTCCCCGCCCACCGAGAATCCCTGCGCCATCTTACACAGCAACAGCAATATTGGCGCCCAGATACCAATCGAGGCATACGACGGGATAAGCCCAATACAGAAGGTGCTTATCGACATAATGACAATGGTGATAGCGAGGATCTTCTGGCGACCGTATTTATCGCCGAGCATACCGAAGAACAGTCCGCCAAGCGGTCGAATCAGAAAGGGAACGGAGAAGGTGGCGAGTGCAGCAACCATCTGCACGCTGGGGTCAGCCCCCGGAAAGAACACTTTACCTAATGCGTAAGCAACAAATCCATAAACGCCAAAATCGAACCATTCCATCGCATTACCCAGCGACGCTGCGGTAATGGCTTTTCGCAGTTTACCGTCATCAATAATGGTGACGTCGCGAAGCGTAATGGGTTTTATTTTTTTCCTTTTTAGCATACCAGTCCTCATAGACTTAGCCCTGTCGCGCACGAGACTCTCCCAACGCAGCATGCGCTAAGGTCATCGCCGAGCGGGGAATGCACAGGCGCAATCCCTGTAACAAGCGTAGCAGGTTTACTTACACTGAACGGCAATGCGCAGTACAACCGAACCTGTTGACGCCTGATTGGGCGGTTAATGACCTCTTTACCCTAACAGTGTTTAAATCTGTGATCAACTTCACACATAGTATTTCATTTCGTCAACCTGCGTAAATAAGGTCATTCTTAGTCAACTTTTTTACACACCAGGGTTGCGATTAATTCCCTATTTACTACAAGTAAAAATCGCTTTTCAGCATCAACAATCACGAACGTCATTATTACCCTGCCAGGCAAAAAAACACCTAATCCCGTTACAACTTATTCACAGGTTTTTTAATAATCGGAAGCTTTAGGAATTTTTGCGTGAAATATGTGATGAAGATAACTAAAACGCTGTTTTATTTTGATTGAATCATCGTTCTTATGAATGCACACTAATTCCAGACGCACTATCCCTGGGGGCAATGACATGCTCAACGTATGCCGCGTTAGATTTTAAAAAACAAAGAGATAGCTTTTTTTCTTTGTTAAGACTTACGAATAACTTGTTGAATTTAAATAATATTTTGTTTTATTGCGCATTTATCATCGGCGATAAGATATGAGGACGTTTATGAAAATTAAGGCCACGATTGAACGCATCCCCGGCGGAATGATGTTGATTCCTCTGTTATTAGGTGCGGTGTTAAATACGTTAGCTCCCGATACCGGTGCGTATTTCGGTTCATTTACTAAAGGGATGATTAGCGGCACCGTTCCCATTCTGGCCGTGTGGTTCTTTTGTATTGGTGCTTCTATTGATTTACGGGCAACCGGCACGGTATTACGCAAGTCCGGTACGCTGGTATTAACCAAAATCGCCGTGGCCTGGGCAGTGGCAATGATCGCCGCATCATTCATTCCTGATACCGGTATTCAAACAGGATTCTTTGCGGGTCTTTCCGTCCTGGCAATTGTCTCTGCAATGGACATGACCAACGGCGGTCTGTACGCCAGCCTGATGAACCAGTACGGTACTAAAGAAGAGTCCGGCGCATTTGTCCTGATGTCTCTGGAATCCGGCCCGCTGATGACCATGGTCATTCTGGGTTCTGCAGGTCTCGCCTCCTTTGAGCCACACCATTTCGTTGGCGCCGTATTACCGTTCCTGATTGGTTTTACGTTGGGTAACCTGGATCACGACCTGCGTACTTTCTTCAGCAAAGCGACGCCGGTACTGATTCCGTTCTTCGGTTTCGCACTGGGGAACACCATTAACCTGAGCGTTATCGTTGATACCGGTCTGCTGGGTATCCTGCTGGGTGTCGCGGTCATCGTGATTACCGGTATCCCGCTGATTATTGCTGACCGTGTGATTGGTGGCGGGAACGGTACGGCGGGCGTGGCGGCTTCTTCTGCAGCCGGTGCTGCAGTAGCAAACCCGGTCATTATTGCCCAGATTAACCCGGCATTTGAACCGGTTGCCGCCTCCGCTACCGCGTTGGTTGCCGCCAGCGTGATTGTCACGGCGATTCTGGTCCCGATTATCACCGCCCTGTACGCCAAACGTTTTAACAAAACACCGGTTGTCACAGAATCGACAACCGCGCCGGCAGACTCGTTACACCACTAAGTCCGCTGCGTACTCACCGTCCCTTCTCAGCCTCTGCGAGGGGACGGTGCAAAAATCTCCTCAACCATCGCATCCACCAGTCGCTTCGCCGAACACAGTCGCGGCATCCCCAGCGCCACATTTTGCCAACGCTGCGTCACCGACCCGCTCACCGGATGCTGCTCCATATCACACCAGTCGCCCAACCAACTCAGCATATCGTTATGCTCGCGTGATCCCCCTGCGGTAGGTGAACTGAGCCATTGATGATAATAATGACGCGTGGTGGGTGCGGCATTCACACTGTGCGCCAGCGCCTGGGTCGCCATAATGCGTAGATTATCTTTGAGCATCGCCACCACATCGGTATTGCCCAGCCGACAAGCATCACCAAACGCGCCCCAGTGCAGCTCTTCCAGCGCGACAAAACAACGCCCCGGCAGCGACCAGCCGTCATACGCCCCTGCCCGCCAACGGGTAAAAATTTGTTCGCTGTGTTCACCTGCCTGAACGGTCAGCCCGCGCTGCGTCAGCGCCTTCTCTTTATAAGCACTGCGTTGGCTAAACCAGCTGGAGAGCGTATTGATCTGCTGCATAATGCCGGGCGTGGATTGCCCGCGCGGACGTTCCGTCTCTTGCAGGAACGCCAATCCTTCGGTAATACGCACCAGCGCCAGATGACCGGGGTCAATCATGCTCGCCAGTTTTTCCACCAGCTTCAGGCGCATCATCAGATTCTCGCTGGAGACGCCCGCCAGAACCCACGCCCGCAGCTGTGTCTGGGATAACACTTCCTGCGTCAGGCGCGCGCGCAGACGCTGCTGCTGTTGCAGAAAACCGCCGGAACGTTTGGTTTCATCTCCCTGAACCAGATCGACCATAAACTTTGGGTAGACGCACTCCAGCGCCCGCCCGGGGCCTTCCAGTAACACGTTAGTCATGTATGCTCAGCTGCAAAAAGGGTATGGATATCATCACGTAGCAAGCGGGAGTCTTCATAAATCCATGACGCAATCGTAATACGGTGCTGCAGTTGTTCACTCAATGCGCTCACAGCAGATTCATTTTGCTGACGCAGGATCAGACTCTCACGCAGGCTCGCCTGCAATTGCGTCAGACACAGCGAAAAATCGGCAAAAAACGTCGCCATGCCAGCCGTAACAGAAATATCGACCTGCGCCACTAAAGCTTTACGAATTTGTTGGCAAAACAGCGTAACGTACTGCCCAAGGCTGTTGTGCAGTGCGTTGATATCAATCAGGTACCGCGTTTTTGCGGCGACATCATCATTCCATCCCCAGTTCGGCTGATTCAGCCAACGTGAGAACGTATCCCGCACTCCGCCTGCGGAGGATGTGCCTTCATCCAACGGCGTATCCTGCTCAATCGCTTCGTTAAACAACTGGCGGGTATTGAAGTTAAACATCGCCGAATGAAACGCCGGAAAGCGGATCCGGGCACGGAATCCGGCATGGCTTAACTCCTCTTTCACCCGCTGCTCAATGGGTCTTATGGCGTCATTTAACGCCCGCGACAACGTCGACTCAAGTTGCTCAAAGCGCAGAGCTAAATCGCGGCTGATACTCTCCTGGGCCGCCAGCAGGACGACTTCACAGGCGGAACGAATTTTATCTAACACAATTTTTGCTTGCCCTTCATCATGCAGCACCAGCATTTCTCCGGCCATTTCCGCCGCCGCAACGCCCGACCCCGTACCGTATCGTGACATCCTCAGCACGCTTTCTTTTTCAAACAGCCTATCGATACTGCCCAGGATCTCAGCCTGCTGCTGATTGAGAAACGCGGTGGTCGCCTCCAGTGCCAGATCAACTTCGTGTTTAACCTCATCGCTGACCTGCTCCTGACCCACCAGGATCTGCTGCATATCCTCTTCAATATGGTCGATGTTCAGCTGCAGCTTGTCACACGCGACCGTTAATCCGTGATAGCGAAACTCAAGGTATTCGTGTGCGCTTTGCGCATAGTTCAACAGCTTATGGGACGCGGAGCGGAGCGCATAGAGCGAGGCATTCGCGTAGGCGGCATAAATAACATTCTGAATCGGCTGCTCAAACAGCGAGTCTTGCCACAGTAAATCGGCAGCATGCCGAATATGCTCGGTATCATCCAGATCGGCGGTACGCCAACGCCGACCCAGCGCCGCTTCGGCAAAATCCTGTACCCAACGTTGTTGCTGGTGATCCGGCAGCCGCCCGTGAGTCATCAGTTCATGACGTGCGCGGTTCGCCAGATACCCCCACATGGAAGACACCGGATAAATACGCTCAGGCGTAATACCGCCCTTCATCAACGTGCCAGAAATCAGCGCCCGCACCTGCTCTTCATCATCGCTATTACGGTCTTTTTGATCGAATTTATTGACCAGGGCATACAGCGGTACCGATTTACCCACCGCGGTGATCGCCTGGCGCACTTCCTCATCCGAAATCGACTTCAGTTGGGTATAGTCCATCACCGCCAGTACCGCAGACGCCCGCGCCAGCTGTTCCTTCAGCATCTTTTGTAAGTGCGGCTGTCCGGCTTCATTCGGCCCCGGCGTATCCAGCAGGGTTAACTGCCCCGGATAATTTGCCTGCCCGGCCAAATGCACAAACTCAACCTCAATCACCGGAATATGCTCAATGGCGGCGTACGCAGAAAAAGGAAAATCAACCTCCAGCGCTTTTGACAGACGCACCAGATCGTTCAGGCTCTTGAGGCACTGGAAAATAGGTTCGGCACCTAAATAGGTGCGCTCGAACGCCACACCGTTTTCAATACGCAGCAGCAGCGTATTCATATCTTTATCAATTTCCAGCTCATGGCTAAGAGACTGGCGATCGCACTCGCGCACACGCTGCTGCAAGGTTTTCATTAAGGCATCAATCGGCGCGACATGAGAAAAATACAACACCGGATCTTTCTGGCCTGGCGTATGGCGGATCAGCGTCGGCAGGGCCGTCATCGGACGATTACGATTGGGTAACACTTCCGTCCCCACAATCGCATTAATCGTCGTCGACTTTCCCGCTTTCATCGTGCCGACAATGGCCAGTACCATTTCCAGACGCGTGACCTTCCGTAGCTCATTATTGAGCGTTGCTTGCTGGACATCCATGCCACGCGCAGTGAAATGCAGGGGCTGTACGTGCCCGCTATGCTCACCTTTTTTCAACGCGACATCATCCAACGACGTCGTCGGCAATTTTTTCAACTGCCTGAGATGGTCAAGAGAGAGCATCAGCAAGCGTTCAGCTTCCTGACTTAATTCATATATTGTCTGTGTGTACATGGAAAATTTTTCCTTAACGCAAATAATCTTACTTTTATTCAGCCAAATCTTTTTATTTATGAATTTTCGGCTTTTATCATTACGTGTGGAAATAATTAAAATCAAAACAACTAATTGATATTATTAAATTAAATTTATTTTATAACCGCTGGCCCGATGCCTCTCCCTTACTGTAATAAGTAAGAAAGATAAACAGAGTAGTTCAGTTTTGAAAAATGCCAGTTTAATTCCCCTACCTAAATTAAGGGGGATGCGATATCCACTTACAATAACTAAGCCATTCTGAGAGCCATGTTATCAATGAATATCAGGTGGTTCGCCTCACCTTAACTTAAATAACAAAGCGGAGCAATTTCCCTTAAAAAATATTCCGCCAAACGTGCAAGTAGTGGAAAGTACAGGTATTGCCAATGCCATTCAGTTAACGACTCGTTTTCAGAAAGCATCAAGACATGCTGCCGGAGGTAATGAACATGCTATCCCAGAGAAAGGGTTCCGTTCACCTCATGTTCATCGTTTCTCTGAAACATCAATTCCTGTGAACGTGTTAAGGGTGCAACGCCGCACCCTTAACAATCCCGGCTCCCGGCACGGAAAATTGTTGCTTCGCAATCCCCTCCGCTTATTCCTCCAGGCTACCGGATCGGGCGCGAGGAAACCTCCCTGTCCGTTCACCTCATGTTCATCGTTTCTCTGAAACATCAATTCCTGTGAACGTGTTAAGGGTGCAACGCCGCACCCTTAACAATCCCGGCTCCCGGCACGGAAAATTGTTGCTTCGCAATCCCCTCCGCTTATTCCTCCAGGCTACCGGATCGGGCGCGAGGAAACCTCCCTGTAAAACGCGCCCTGAGCCAGCATCCATGCTGGCTCTCCCGGCCTTACGGAAACACGTCGGCAATTTTCAGCCGGACCAGCCACACCTCACCATCTGCGCTTTTATTTGAATATATCTAAACAGCAAAACGGATATAGCTGAAAGTCAGAACTCTGAAGCGACACCCTGGTCCGGCTGAAATCGATGAGACGTTGACGGCTGACCGGGTATGTCCGCAGGGATGCGGCGTGAGCCTCCCTTGCACGTTCACGGGTATAGCGGTATCAGAAAAGCAACGCACATAAAGTGAACGGAAACATATTCAGGGCAAAACGATCTCCATCCATGCTTAACTGAACGGTGTTGCAGGTATTGAGACCTTTATCTGCGCCGTGCCTCAGCGCTTAATCAGACAGTAGTCCCGACAACCGCAGGGATTTTATGTATAATTGCGGCCTTTTTCGGCAATCTGCCATTTTTTGGGCGCTTTTGCCCCTGCTGACTTTTGAGGAAATCCACATGTCATTACCACACTGCCCACAATGCAACTCCGAATACACCTACGAAGATAACGGCATGTTCATCTGCCCGGAATGCGCTCACGAATGGAACGATGCTGAACCCGCGCATGACGGCGACGAACTGATCGTGAAAGACGCTAACGGTAACCTGCTGGCCGACGGCGACAGCGTAACCGTCGTGAAAGATCTGAAGGTCAAAGGTAGCTCTTCCATGCTGAAGATCGGTACCAAAGTGAAAAACATCCGCCTGGTGGAAGGCGACCACAACATCGATTGCAAGATTGATGGATTCGGACCGATGAAACTGAAATCCGAGTTTGTGAAAAAGAACTAATTTTGTTGGCCGGATAAGGCGTTAGTCGCCATCCGGCTTTTATTGCCCGGTGGCGCTTCGCTTACCAGGCCTACGCTAACTACACTTAACGGGCTTCTTTTACCTGAGGTAAAGATCATGTCGTTAAGTCCCTACATCTCTTTTGCAGGCAACTGCGCTGACGCCATTGCGTACTACCAACAGACGCTGGGCGCAGAACTGCTCTACAAAATCAACTTCGGTGAAATGCCCCAGTCGGCGCAGGACAGTGAAGAGGGTTGCCCTTCTGGAATGAAATTCCCTGATACCGCCATCGCCCACGCCAACCTGCGCGTTGCGGGCAGCGACATCATGATGAGCGACGGCGTCGCGACGGGAAAAGCCCATTACTCCGGCTTCACGCTGGTCCTCGACACGCAGGATGTCAACGAAGGGAAGCGCTGGTTTGACAACCTGGCAGCAACAGGTCAAATCGAAATGGACTGGCAGGAAACATTCTGGGCGCACGGTTTCGGTAAAGTCACCGACCAGTACGGTGTGCCGTGGATGATCAACGTCGTCAAACAACAGCAGCCCCCCACGGAGTAATCCTACGGGAGGCTTGTCCTCCCGTACTGTCATCAAATATCGCTCAACTCTTCATCTTCGAGTAACCATCCCTTAACGAAAATGTCACATTAATCCGCCACGATGGGGCCACTTTTTTAGGGAGGCCGCATCATGCAAACGGTTATTCGCGTCGAGAAACTCTCCAAATCATTCAATCATCATCAGGCGCTGAATGCGGTTGATCTGACTATCCATTCCGGTGAGATGGTGGCTCTGCTTGGGCCATCAGGTTCCGGCAAATCCACCCTTTTACGTCATTTAAGCGGGTTGATTACCGGTGATAAATCGCCAGGTAGCCACGTCGAGCTATTAGGCCGCACGGTACAACGTGAAGGCCGACTGGCGCGTGACATCCGCAAAAGCCGTGCCCATACGGGCTATATCTTCCAACAGTTCAATCTGGTGAACCGTCTCACCGTGCTGGAGAACGTGCTGATTGGCGCGCTCGGCAGCACGCCGTTCTGGCGCACCTGTTTTAGCTGGTTTACGCCACAGCAGAAGCAACGGGCGTTACAGGCGCTGACCCGCGTTGGCATGGCGCACTTTGCCTACCAGCGCGTTTCTACGCTCTCCGGCGGACAGCAGCAGCGCGTCGCCATCGCCCGCGCCCTGATGCAACAGGCAAAAGTGATCCTCGCCGATGAGCCGATTGCCTCGCTGGACCCGGAATCTGCACGCATCGTGATGGACACCCTGCGCGACATTAACCAGACCGACGGCATCACCGTCGTGGTCACGCTGCATCAGGTGGATTACGCCCTGCGCTACTGCGAACGCATTGTTGCGCTGCGCCAGGGACACGTCTTCTACGACGGCAGCAGCCAGCTGTTTGATAACGAACGTTTTGACCATCTCTACCGCAGCATGAACCGCGTCGACCAGAACGCACAGGCTGCCTGACATCCCCACAATGAGGAATGGAAATGAGTTATAAGACAGTTGCCGCGCTGGCCTTCACCAGCATGTTTAGTCTCAGCACCTTCTTAAGCCCGGCATATGCCGAAGAACAGGAAAAAGCGCTGAACTTTGGCATTATTTCGACCGAATCACAGCAAAACCTGAAGCCACAGTGGGAACCGTTCCTGAAGGACATGGAAAAATCGCTGGGCGTAAAAGTGAATGCCTTCTTCGCCCCGGACTACGCCGGGATCATCCAGGGCATGCGCTTTAACAAAGTCGATATCGCCTGGTACGGCAACCTCTCGGCGATGGAAGCGGTGGATCGCGCCAATGGACAGGTCTTCGCCCAAACCGTCGCGGCAGACGGATCGCCGGGTTACTGGAGCGTATTGATCGTCAATAAAGACAGTCCGATCAACAATCTGAACGATCTGATCGCCAAACGTAAGGATCTAACCTTCGGCAACGGCGATCCAAACTCCACCTCGGGCTACCTCGTCCCTGGTTACTACGTCTTCGCGAAAAACAACATTGCTGCCAGCGACTTCAAGCGCACCGTTAACGCCGGGCATGAAACTAACGCCCTGGCCGTCGCCAACAAGCAGGTGGATGTTGCCACCAACAACACCGAAAACCTCGACAAGTTAAAAACCTCTGCACCGGAAAAATTGAAAGCGCTGAAGGTGATCTGGAAATCGCCGCTGATCCCAGGCGATCCGATCGTCTGGCGCAAAAACCTCTCCGAAACCACCAAGGACAAGGTGTACGACTTCTTCATGAGCTATGGCAAAACGCCGGAAGAGAAAGCCACGTTGGAACGCCTGGGCTGGGCGCCGTTCCGTGCCTCCAGCGATCTGCAACTGGTACCGATTCGCCAGCTGGCGCTGTTTAAAGAGATGCAGGGCGTGAAGGACAACAAGGGCCTGAACGCGGAAGAGAAAACCAGCAAAACCTCGGTGATTAAAGCACAACTGGATGATCTCGACCGCCTGACCGCCGCGCTGGGTGCCATGACCAGCGTAAATAAAGCGGTGCAGTGATTTGTAGGCCTGATAAGCGCAGCGCCATCAGGCAATCGCGTAAATGCCGGATGGCGGTGCAAACACCTTATCCGGCCTACAACGCAAACACCTGTTCCAACGGAGCCAAATATGCAAACCATCACCGTCGCCCCGCCCAAGCGTAGCTGGTTCTCGCTGCTGAGCTGGGCCATTCTTCTCGCCGTGCTGGTCGTCTCGTGGAAAGGGGCCGAAATGGCTCCACTCACGCTGATCGAGGATTCCGGCAATATGGCGGCCTTCGCCGCTGACTTCTTCCCGCCGGACTTCAGCCAGTGGCAGGACTATCTCAGCGAAATGGCCATCACCCTGCAAATCGCCGTCTGGGGGACCGCCCTCGCCGTGGTGCTGTCGATTCCTTTCGGCCTGATGTGCGCCGACAACCTGGTGCCGTGGTGGATTTACCAGCCGATGCGTCGCCTGATGGACGCCTGCCGCGCCATCAACGAAATGGTCTTCGCCATGCTGTTTGTGGTTGCGGTCGGTCTCGGGCCATTCGCCGGGGTGATGGCGCTGTTTATCCACACCACCGGGGTGCTCTCCAAACTGCTTTCCGAGGCGGTAGAAGCCATTGAGCCGGGCCCGGTCGAAGGCATTCGCGCCACGGGTGCTAACAAGATTGAAGAGATCCTCTACGGCGTACTGCCGCAGGTCATGCCGCTGCTCATCTCCTACTCGCTGTACCGCTTTGAGTCTAACGTCCGCTCCGCCACGGTGGTCGGCATGGTTGGCGCAGGCGGCATCGGCGTGACGTTATGGGAGGCGATTCGCGGCTTTCAGTTCCAGCAAACCTGCGCCCTGATGGTGTTAATCATCGTCACCGTCAGCCTGCTGGATTTCCTCTCTCAGCGTTTGCGTAAGCACTTCATCTAATCAGCGAGGCATTGATTGCTATGCACTTGTCTACACATCCGACCAGTTATCCGACGCGTTATCAGGAAATTGCCGCCAGACTTGAGCAGGAGCTTCGTCAACATTATCGCTGCGGTGACTACCTTCCGGCCGAGCATCAGCTTGCCGCCCGCTACGCGGTCAACCGCCACACGTTGCGCCGCGCCATTGACCAGTTGGTCGAACGCGGCTGGGTGCAGCGTCGTCAGGGCGTCGGCGTGCTGGTGCTGATGCGCCCGTTCGATTACCCACTGAATGCCCAGGCGCGCTTCAGTCAGAACCTGCTGGACCAGGGCAGCCATCCCACCAGCGAGAAGTTGCTGGCGGTGCTGCGCCCGGCCTCGAGCCATATTGCCGACGCGCTCAGCGTCACCGAGGGCGACAACGTCATCCATTTGCGCACCCTGCGCCGGGTGAACGGCATCGCGCTCTGTCTTATCGACCACTATTTTTCCGACCTCACCCTCTGGCCGCTGTTGCAGGGCTTTAACCACGGCTCACTGCACGACTACCTGCGCGAGCAGTTGGGTCTGATGTTGCTGCGCACGCAAACACGCATCAGCGCCCGCCGCGCGCAGGCCAAAGAGAGCAAGGTACTGGAAATCCCCAACATGGCGCCGCTGCTGTGCGTGCGCACCCTGAACCACCGTGAAGGCGAAGAACACGCGACGGAATACTCCGTCAGCCTGACCCGCGCCGACATGATCGAATTCACCATGGAGCACTGAATGCACCTTGATACCGCCACCCGCCAGCGCTGGATGCGCGCGCTGGCTTACAGCAACGCTGAAGACCTGAATGCGCGCGTCAACGCGCTGAAACTGACACCAGAATATGAACTTATCCGCGCACCGGAAAGCGGGCTGATGCAGATCCAGGCCCGCATGGGCGGCACCGGCAACCGTTTTTTTGCCGGTGATACCACGATAACGCGCGCCGTCGTACGCCTGAAGAGCGGCACGCTGGGTTATAGCTACCTGCTGGGACGCAACAAACCCCACGCCGAGCAGTGCGCCGTGATTGACGCACTGCTGCAGGAACATACGTATTTCCAGAGCGTAATGGAAACCTTAATTACCCCGCTGGAAGCGGAACGCGATGCGCTAATTAACGCTCGCCGTGCCGAAGTCAACGCCAGCCGGGTCGACTTCTTCACACTGGTACGCGGAGATAACGCATGACACGATCTACGGCACTACAGAGCGCCTTTAATTTACCCGTCCAGGATGCGCAGCAGTGCTTTCGTCACCTGCTGAAAGCCATGAGCGAACCGGGGGTGATTGTCGCCCTGCATCAGCTGAAACACGGCTGGCAGCCGCTGGGTCTGGCGACCACCAGCGTGCTGCTGACCCTGGTCGACGGTGACACCCCGGTGTGGCTGGCTCCAGCCATGGATAACGACATTGCCCGACAGAACCTGCGTTTTCACACCAATGCCCCACTGGTAGAACAACCGCAGCAGGCAGCCTTTGCCATCGCCGACAATCGTATTAGCAGCGAACAGCTCAACGCCCTCTCTTCCGGTTCCGCCGTAGCACCAGAGACCAGCGCGACCCTGATTGTGCAGATCGCGGGCTTAAGCGGCGGACGCATGCTGCGCCTGACCGGGGCAGGTATCGCCGAAGAACGGATGATCGCCCCGCAATTACCGGAATGCCTGATTCATGAACTGACCGAGCGCCCGCATCCGTTCCCGCTGGGGATTGATCTGATCCTCACCTGCGGCGAACGGCTGCTGGCTATTCCGCGAACCACCCACGTGGAGGTGTGCTGATGTACGTTGCCGTCAAAGGGGGCGAGAAGGCAATAGCCAACGCCCACGCGCTGCAGGAGAACCGACGCCGGGGCGATGCGCACATTGCCGAACTGAGCGTGGCGCAAATCGAACAGCAGATGAACCTCGCCGTTGACCGGGTCATGACTGAAGGCGGTATCGCCGACCGTGAACTGGCGGCACTGGCGCTCAAGCAGGCCAGCGGCGACAACATTGAAGCCATCTTTTTGCTACGCGCTTACCGCACGACGCTGGCAAAACTGGCGGTGAGCGAGCCGGTCAACAGCGCAGAGATGCGCCTGGAACGGCGTATTTCCGCCGTCTACAAGGATATTCCCGGCGGGCAGTTGCTGGGTTCAACTTACGACTATACCCACCGCCTGCTTGATTTCACTCTGCTGGCCAACGGCGAGACGCCGCCGCTGCGCGCCGCGGAGAGTGAACAGGATGCCGCCCCGCATGTCTTCTCCCTGCTGGCAAATCAGGGGCTGGCGAAGCACGAAGAGGACGACGGCGCTCAGCCCGATGACATCACCCGCACGCCGCCGGTGTACCCCTGCTCGCGCGCCTCGCGCCTGCAACAGCTAATGCGCGGCGACGAAGGGTATCTGCTGGCGCTGGCTTACTCCACCCAGCGCGGCTACGGGCGCAATCACCCGTTTGCCGCCGAGATCCGCAGCGGCTATGTGGCGCTGGAAATAGTAGCGGAAGAGCTAGGATTTGCGGTAAACGTCGGCGAACTGCTGATGACCGAATGCGAAATGGTGAACGGCTTTGTCGCGCCAGAAAATGACTCTCCCCATTTTACCCGCGGCTACGGGCTGGTGTTCGGCATGAGCGAACGCAAAGCGATGGCAATGGCGCTGGTAGACCGCGCCCTACAGGCACCCGACTACGATGAAACGGTCACGGGACCGGCGCAGGACGAAGAGTTCGTGCTGGCGCATGCGGATAACGTCGAGGCGGCGGGTTTTGTTTCCCACCTCAAACTCCCCCACTACGTCGATTTCCAGGCCGAGCTGGAACTGCTCAAACGCCTGCAACAGGAGGCCGTCCGTGACCGCTAATCTTTCCGGCTACAATTTTGCTTATCTCGATGAACAAACGAAACGCATGATCCGCCGGACACTGCTGAAAGCGGTCGCCATTCCGGGGTATCAGGTACCGTTCGGCGGGCGTGAAATGCCCATGCCCTACGGCTGGGGCACCGGCGGTATTCAGCTTACCGCCAGCGTGATAGGTGAAGCTGACGTGCTGAAGGTCATCGACCAGGGCGCGGATGACACCACCAACGCGGTGTCCATTCGCAACTTCTTCAGGCACGTAACCGGGGTAAACACCACCGACGCGACCTGCGACGCGACGCTTATTCAGACCCGTCACCGCATCCCGGAAACGCCGCTCACGGAAGATCAGATTATTATTTTCCAGGTGCCGATCCCCGAACCGCTGCGCTTTATCGAGCCACGCGAGACGGAAACCCGCACCATGCACGCGCTGGAAGAGTACGGCGTGATGCAGGTGAAGCTGTATGAGGATATCGCCCGCTTCGGCCATATCGCCACCACCTACGCCTATCCGGTCAAGGTCAACGGGCGCTACGTGATGGATCCGTCACCCATCCCAAAATTCGACAACCCGAAAATGGACAGGATGCCCGCGCTGCAGCTGTTCGGTGCCGGGCGTGAAAAACGCATCTACGCCGTACCGCCGTATACCCGAGTCGAGAGCCTCGATTTCGACGATCACCCGTTTACCGTGCAGAGCTGGGATGAACCCTGCGCCATCTGCGGTTCCACCCACAGCTATCTCGACGAAGTGGTGCTCGACGACAGCGGCAAACGGATGTTTGTCTGCTCCGACACCGATTACTGCCGCCAACAGAGCGAGGCCCTTAGCCAATGACGCAACCGCTGCTTTCCGTCAATAACCTGACCCATCTCTACGCGCCGGGCAAAGGCTTCAGCGATGTCTCTTTTGACCTGTGGCCTGGCGAAGTGCTGGGCATTGTGGGCGAGTCCGGTTCCGGCAAAACAACCCTGCTGAAGTCGATTTCCTCGCGCCTGACGCCGCAGTCTGGCGAAATTGTGTATCAGAACCGTTCGCTGTACGGCATGAGCGAAGCCGACCGTCGCCGCCTGCTGCGCACCGAATGGGGCGTAGTACATCAGCACCCGATGGACGGCCTGCGCCGTCAGGTTTCGGCGGGCGGTAATATCGGCGAACGCCTGATGGCCACCGGCGCACGCCACTATGGCGACATTCGCGCTACCGCGCAGCGCTGGCTGACCGACGTCGAAATTCCCGCCTCGCGCATCGACGATCTGCCCACCACCTTCTCCGGCGGCATGCAGCAACGTTTACAGATTGCCCGCAACCTCGTCACCCATCCCAGGCTGGTATTTATGGATGAACCCACCGGTGGGCTGGACGTCTCGGTACAGGCCAAACTGCTGGACCTGCTGCGCGGCCTGGTGGTGGAACTGGATCTGGCCGTGGTGATTGTCACCCATGATTTGGGCGTGGCGCGCCTGCTGGCAGACCGTTTACTGGTGATGAAACAGGGTCAGGTGGTGGAAAGTGGATTAACCGACCGCGTGCTCGACGATCCGCATCATCCGTACACCCAATTGCTGGTGTCGTCGGTGTTGCAGAACTGATTTTTTGTTGTGCCGGATGGCGGCTGCGCCTTATCCGGCCTACAGGTGCGTTTTTTGTAGGCCGGATAAGCGCAGCGCCATCCGGCAATAAGAACCATGAGGCTCAAATGATCCGCGTAGAAAATGTCAGTAAAACCTTTGTACTGCACCAGCAAAACGGCGTACGCCTGCCGGTGTTGCACAACGCCACTCTGGACGTAAAAAGCGGTGAGTGCGTGGTGCTGCACGGTCACTCGGGCAGTGGGAAATCAACGCTGCTGCGTTCGCTGTACGCCAACTATCTGCCGGACACCGGCCATATTCATATTCAGCACGGCGACGAGTGGGTGGATCTGGTGCAGGCTCCGGCGCGGAAAGTGCTGGAAGTGCGCCGTTCCACCATCGGCTGGGTCAGCCAGTTCCTGCGCGTGATCCCCAGGGTCTCGGCGCTGGACGTGGTGATGCAACCGCTGCTGGATCTGGGCGTCTCCCGCGACGTGTGTGCGGCCAAAGCGGCGCGCCTGCTGGAACGTCTGAACGTCCCGGAAACGCTGTGGCATCTCGCCCCATCGACCTTTTCCGGCGGTGAGCAGCAGCGCGTCAACATTGCGCGCGGGTTTATCGTCGATTACCCAATTTTACTGCTCGATGAGCCCACCGCGTCGCTGGATGCCAAAAACAGCGCCGCCGTAGTGGCACTGATAGAAGAAGCCAAAGCGCGCGGCGCGGCAATTGTCGGTATTTTTCACGATCAAACCGTTCGCGACCGCGTGGCGGACCGTTTGCACCTGATGGGAACCACAGCATGATTATCAATAACGTAAAGCTGGTGCTGGAAGACGAAGTGGTACAGGGATCGCTGGAAATGGAGGGCGGCGTGATTCGCGCCTTTACCGAAAGCCAGAGCCGTCTGCCCGAAGCGCTGGACGGTGAAGGTGGCTGGCTGCTGCCGGGGCTTATCGAACTGCACACCGATAATCTCGACAAATTCTTCACCCCGCGCCCGAAGGTGGATTGGCCCGCGCATTCGGCGATGAGCAGCCATGACGCGCTGATGGTCGCCAGCGGCATCACCACCGTGCTGGATGCAGTGGCGATTGGCGATGTTCGCGACGGCGGCGATCGCCTGGAAAATCTGGAAAAGATGATCAATGCGGTGGAAGAAACGCAGAAGCGCGGGGTCAACCGCGCCGAGCATCGTCTGCATCTGCGCTGCGAACTGCCGCACCACACCACCCTGCCGCTGTTTGAAAAACTGGTCGGGCGCGAACCAGTGACGCTGGTTTCACTGATGGATCACTCGCCGGGCCAGCGCCAGTTCGCCAACCGCGAAAAATACCGGGAATATTATCAGGGCAAGTATTCACTCACCGATGAGCAGATGGCCCGCTACGAAGAGGAGCAGTTAGCCCTCGCGGCGCGCTGGTCACAGCCCAACCGGACCGCCATCGCGCAGATGTGTCGCGAACGCCATATTGCGCTGGCAAGCCACGACGACGCTACCCATGACCATGTTCTCGAATCACATCAACTTGGCAGCGTGATCGCCGAGTTTCCCACCACCTTTGCAGCCGCAGAGGCTTCACGCCAGCACGGCATGAATGTGCTGATGGGCGCACCCAATATCGTGCGCGGCGGCTCGCACTCCGGCAACGTCGCGGCGCATAAGCTGGCTGAACTGGGGCTGTTGGATATTCTCTCCTCTGATTACTACCCCGCCAGCCTGCTCGACGCCGCGTTTCGTGTAGCGGACGACGATGCCAACCGCTTCACGCTGGCGCAGGCGATTCATCTGGTGACCCGTAATCCGGCGCGGGCGCTGAATCTCGACGATCGCGGTGTTATCGCCGAAGGTAAACGCGCGGATCTGGTGCTGGCGCACCGCAAAGGCGATCACGTGCATATCGACCACGTCTGGCGGCAGGGAAAAAGGGTGTTCTGACTATGGGAAAACTGATCTGGCTGATGGGGCCGTCCGGCTCCGGTAAGGACAGCCTGCTGGCCGAACTCCGCCAGCAGGAACAGGCGCAACTGCTGGTGGCGCATCGTTACATTACCCGGGCCGCCAACGCCGGGAATGAAAACCATATTGCGCTGAGCGAACAGGAGTTTTTTACCCGCGCCGGACAGAACCTGCTGGCGCTGAGCTGGCATGCCAACGGCTTGTACTACGGCGTCGGCGTGGAGATTGACCTCTGGCTACACGCCGGGTTTGATGTGGTGGTAAACGGCTCCCGCGCCCATCTGCCACAGGCAAAATCACGCTACGGCGCGGCGCTGCTGCCGGTCTGTTTGCAGGTATCACAAGACGTGTTGCGCCAGCGCTTACTGGCGCGCGGGCGAGAAAATGAAACGGAGATTGTCGCCCGTCTTGAACGTGCAGCCCGCTATGCGCCAGAGGACTGCCATACGCTAAACAATGACGGTAGTCTGCTACAGTCAGTGAATACATTGCTCACACTGATGGGACGTAAGCATTCTTATGCCTGAGAGCGCACGGACCCGTAGGCCGGATAAGACGCCTGCGTCGCCATCCGGCTATACATGACCAGGGGAGCAACAATGAGCTTAACGATCACTTTAAGCGGCACTGGCGGCGCGCAGCTGGTGCCGGTTTTTGGCTGCGACTGCCGCGCCTGCCAGCGGGCGCGTTTACAGTCGCAATATCGCCGCCGCCCCTGCAGCGGCGTGGTCAAATTCAACCATGCCGTGACGCTGCTCGACGCGGGGATCCCGCATCTGATGGACGACTGGCCCGCCGGCAGCTTCCGCCAGTTTCTGCTCACCCACTACCATATGGATCATGTGCAGGGACTGTTTCCGCTGCGCTGGGGCGTGGGGAAAACGATCCCGGTATACGGGCCGCCGGATGAACAGGGTTGCGACGATCTGTTTAAGCATCCCGGCATTCTCGACTTCAGCCACACCGTCGAACCGTTTGTGGTGTTTAATTTGCAGGGGTTGCAGGTGACACCGCTGCCGCTCAACCACTCAAAGCTGACGTTTGGCTATCTGCTGGAAACCGCGTACAGCCGCGTGGCGTGGCTTTCTGATACCGCCGGGCTGCCCGACAAAACGCTGACGTTTCTGGGCAACAATCAGCCGCAGGCGATGATCATCGACTGTAGCCATGCCCCGCGCACGCAACCACCGCGCAATCACTGCGATGTAAATACCGTGATTGCGCTCAATGACATTATCCGCTGCCCACGGGTGATTCTGACCCACATCAGCCATCAGTTCGACGAGTGGCTAATGCATAATCCGCTACCGACAGGCATCGAAGCCGGGTATGACGGCATGGAGATTGTGCTGGATTAAGCGGAGACACTTCATAATAAGACTTGTTAACAGGTCTTTCTCATCCTATATTAAGACCAGTTAAATGGTCTTAAGGAGCGATTATGCCACATATCATTTTAAGCGACACCACCGCCAGCGTGAGTGAGCTAAAAAAGAACCCGATGGCGACTGTTAGCGCAGGGGATGGGTTTCCGGTCGCAATCCTGAACCGTAACCAGCCCGCCTTTTATTGTGTTCCCGCTGAGCTTTACGAAAAAATGCTTGATGCGCTGGACGATCAGCAACTGGTTAAATTAGTCCATGAACGGAGCCAACAGCCACTGGTGGATGTTGATCTGGACAGCTATTTATGAGTTATACGGTAAAATTCAGGGAAGATGCGCTGAAAGAATGGCAAAAATTGGATAAAACCATTCAGCAGCAGTTTGCCAGAGAACTCAAGAAATGCGGTGAAAATCCGCATGTCCCCTCCGCGAAGCTCAGGGGAATAAAAGATTGCTATAAAATCCAACTACGCACTTCAAGGTTCCGTCTTGTTTATCAAGTTATTGACGACACCCTGGTCATCGCTGTCGTTGCCGTCGGTAAACGCGAGCGTAGTGAAGTTTATAATCTTGCCAGCGAAAGACTACGTTAACGATCGTAATCGTCTTCCATTCTACGTTCTTCATCTTCCAGCTGACGCCGTTCCTGATCGAGCCGACGCTGGCGGTCATCCAGCTGCCGACGGCGGTCTTCAAACTGGCGGCGACGATCGTCATATTGCCTGCGGCGATCGTCGCTTACCTGGCGTTGCCAGCTTTCGTCGCGCGAGTCGTCGTAATCCCGATTATTATCAGGCTTATAGGCATCGCTGACGGCGCGTTGAATATTGCCAATGGCGTCATCAATAATATCCGCCTGCGCCGACACGGTAGTCAGCATCAGCAAACTGAAAAAAAAGATCGTCGGGGAGCGTGTCATAAACCAGCCTCAAAAAGAAACTCGCCCCACGGTAATCAAAGCGCTTGCTCACGAGTAGCGGAGGAATCTCAATTGCGCGGATGACGCAGCGCCTGCGCCAGCTCCCCGCGGGTAAACGGTTTTCGCAGTAGCGCCACCTCCGGCAGTGCCGGGTTGTGTGCCGGACGCAAATCCTGACCGCTGATCAGAAGGATACTCAACTGCGGGTAATGCTTTAGCGCATGGTTAACCACATCCACGCCGCTTAATCCACCGGGCAGCATGAGGTCGCTGATCAGAATGTCGATCTCTGAAGATGCGGCAAGCAAGTGCATCGCCTGCTCGCCGTTGGCGGCCTCCAGCGTCAGATAACCCAGCAGGTGGAGCTGCTCACACAACGTCTGGCGCACATCGGCCTCATCTTCGAGCACCAACACCAGTTTCTCACCGCTGTTCGCCGCGTGTTCCACCACAGGGATGTCCTGAGGCTGCACCGGCACAATGGCGCGCGGAAGCTGTAACCGGACCGTGGTCCCTTGCCCCGGCGCGCTCTCAATTTCCACCCGACCACCGGACTGACGCACAAAACCGTACACCATCGACAGCCCCAGTCCGCTGCCGCTGCCGGTCTGTTTGGTGGTGAAGAACGGTTCAAAGACCTGCGCTTTGATCTCCTGCGACATCCCACAGCCCTGGTCGGCCACCTCCAGCATCACCATGTCCTGCTTGCGTCCGTCGCTGCGCGTGACCCGCTGATTCCAGCTGCGAATTTTAATCGTACCCGCCTGCCCGTCCATCGCATCACGGGCGTTCATCACCAGATTAATAATGGCGTTTTCCAGCTGGCTGACGTCGATCCACGCCGGCCAGGCGGGTGACTGCGCTTCAATCTCCAGCGTCAGCGTCGCCGGTAGCGAATGGCGCATCAGCTCCCCCAAGTTCTCCAGCAACGTTTTCAACTCCACCGCATGTGGGTGCAGCGATTGCTTGCGCGAAAAAGCCAGCAGTCGCTGGGTCAGTAGCGCCCCGCGCTCGGCGGCTTTTAGCGCCCGGTTGATACGCGGCGCATCGGGCGAGTCCGGACTGACCAAATCCAGACTGCCAATAATCACTGCCAGCAGGTTATTGAAATCATGCGCTAATCCACCCGTTAACTGCCCCACCGCCTTCAGCTTTTGGCTGTGCAGTAACGCTTCTTCCAGCCCCTGACGCTCGGTGCGGTCGATTTCCATCTGCGTTGTTTTTTCTTTCAGCAGCCGAGTGGTGTGTTCAAGCGACGCCGTATTGCGGGCAAACACGCTAAAGGCGCGCGCCAGCTCTCCCAGCTCATCGCGCCGCTGCAGGGCCGGCACGCTGACGTCCGATTCGCCATGCGCCAGCCGGGTCATCGCCCGCGAGATAGCCGTCAGGTTCGAGCCTAAGTTGCGGTAGATATACCAGCCGGCAAAGCCGGTGATCACCACCGCCAGCAGCGCAAAAATCATGATAAACAGCACGCCGGACTGCAGTTCCTGATGGCTTTGCGCCACCCGCTGCTCGGAGATACTCGCCACCTGTGAGACATACTGGTTGATATCGCTGTTGAGGATCGCCACCAGCGCTTTGATATGGAACATATACCAGCTGATCGCCAGGTCACTCTGCTCCAGCGCGGACGAAAGCGGCTCCAGCTTATGCAGTTCCAGGTTGAAGTCGCTAAGAATACGACTCACCAACTGGCTGGGGTTTTGCAGAACAAGCGCGGGCATCACGCCGCCCAACTGTTTAATTACCGAACGCGGCGTCGGCGTTTCAATAGCGGCAACGATCAGGCGGTCCATCTGCCTCAGCAGCGCGTCATCCTGCGCGCCGGTGAGTTTTTGCAGATGGCGTAAATAACTTTGATTCTGGTACAGCGAACTGAGCAGAGCATTACGTTCCAGATGCCGCAACTGCCCGCGCTGCAGCATGCCTTCCACACTGCTTTGCAGTTCGTTACTGCGCTGGATAATGCGCTCGACCAGCCCCGGTTCCTGCTGCGCCAGCGGGGCGCTGGCCAGCTGTTCCAGCGAATGCTTGAGCGCGCGCTGGGTCTCCTGTAGCCGTTCCGCTTCACCTTTGTATTCCAGCGCCCCCACGACCTGTGAGAGTCGCACCGCCGCCGTCGCGACGTTCGCCGTGTCGCGCGCCAGATTCATGCTGCCGGTCATGTCATCAACGGTTTGCTGTTGCACCTGTTCCTGGATCTGGCTGGCGTGCTGAAAGCCCAGCACCGCCACCCCGCTGACCATCAGCGTGACCGCCACCACCAGCAGATTGAAGAACAGCAATCGCCCGCGCGCACTGGCGAAAAAGTGACGTCCGGGTTGCGGCATATCACGCTCCATGAAGAAAAATCGCAATATGACAAATATGAACGGCTTCTGACATTTTGCATTTACATTCCTGTGATGGACTGCTGATATCGGCCACCCCGCAGGAGATCCGTTATGAGCAAGACACCGGTTCTGGAGATGCGCAACATTGCCAAAGCATTCGGCAAATTTTACGCGCTGAAAGGGGTCGATTTAACGGTGTGGTCCGGCGAAATCCACGCCCTGATGGGTGAAAACGGCGCCGGGAAAAGCACCCTGATGAAGATCCTCGCCGGGGCCTATACCGCCACCAGCGGTGAGATCTTAATTGACGGTCAGCCCTTTCATATTCGCGGACCCAAGGATGCGCTGAGCGCTGGCATCACGCTGATTTATCAGGAGATGCAGCTCGCGCCAAATCTGACGGTAGCGGAAAATATCTTTCTTGGCAGCGAACTGTCGCGCGGTGGTCTGGTACAGCGCAAAGAGATGGTGATGCAGGCGCAAAAGGTCATCGACCGGCTCGGGGCGCAGTTTAAGGCCAGCGATCGGGTCATGACGCTGACCATCGCCGAGCAGCAGCAGGTCGAAATCGCCCGCGCCCTGCACCGTAACAGCCGCATCCTGGTCATGGATGAACCCACCGCCGCCCTCTCTTCACGTGAAACCCACCGCCTGTTTGAGCTGATCATGCGCCTGCGTGATGAAGGGATGGCAATTATCTACATCAGCCACCGCATGGCGGAAGTATATGAACTTTCGGATCGCGTCAGCGTGTTGCGCGACGGGCAGTACGTCGGCAGCCTGACCCGCGACAAGCTTAACGCCTCTGAACTGGTGCGCATGATGGTCGGCCGCCCGTTAAGCGATCTGTTCAACAAAGAACGCGATATCCCTTTAGGCAAGGCGCGCCTGAACGTGCATCACCTGACCGATGGCAACAAAGTCCAGCCGTGCAGTTTACTGGTGCGTTCCGGGGAGATTGTCGGCCTGGCCGGGCTGGTCGGCGCCGGTCGCTCCGAGCTGGCGCAGCTGATATTTGGCGTGCGCAAAGCCATCAGCGGCATGATTGAAGTCGACGGCGAGCCGGTGGTGATCCACTCCCCGCGTGAGGCCATCGATCACGGTATCGGCTTTCTGACCGAGAACCGCAAAGAACAGGGGCTGTTTTTAGAGCTGGCGGCGGCTGAAAACATCACCATGGCCACGCTGGAGCGTGACGCCAACTGGGGCATGCTGAACCGCAAAAAAGCGCAGACCATCTCCGATGACGCCATTCAGTTGCTCAACATCCGCGTACCCCACGCGCAGGTCCGCGCGGGCGGACTGTCCGGCGGCAATCAGCAAAAATTACTTATCTCTCGCTGGGTCGCGATTGGCCCACGCATTTTGATCCTCGACGAACCCACGCGCGGCGTGGACGTCGGCGCCAAAAGCGAGATCTACCGGATCATGAACGAGATGGCGCGCAAAGGTGTGGCGATCTTAATGATCTCCAGCGAACTGCCGGAAGTGGTCGGCATGAGTGACCGGGTGTACGTGATGCGCGAAGGCAGTATTGCCGGTGAGCTGAACGGACAAAGCATTACTCAGGAAAATATTATGACGCTGGCAACCGGCGTGAACGACTCCCATCATCAGGCGGTGTCCCATGAATAATCCAACCCCTTCCCAGCCGGTGGCCAAATCCGCCTCGGCGAAAAAAATGTTGATGGGCGATCTGATGCAAACGGTCGGTATCTTGCCCATTTTAATCCTGATTGTGGCGGTATTTGGTTTTATCGCACCCAACTTTTTTACCGAAAGTAACCTGCTCAACATCACCCGTCAGGCGTCGATCAACATCGTGCTGGCAGCGGGGATGACCTTCATCATTCTCACCGGTGGGATCGACCTTTCCGTCGGTTCCATTCTCGGCACCACCGCGGTGGCGGCGATGGTCGTGTCGCTGATCCCGGAGCTGGCACTGTTGTCGATTCCGGCGGCATTGATGCTTGGCCTGGCACTGGGGCTATTTAACGGCGCACTGGTCGCCTTTGCCGGACTGCCACCGTTTATCGTCACCCTTGGCACCTATACCGCGCTGCGCGGCGCGGCTTACCTGCTGGCGGACGGCACCACGGTTATCAACTCCAATATCAGCTTCGAGTGGATCGGTAACAACTACCTCGGGCCGATCCCGTGGCTGGTGGTGATTGCGTTGGCGGTCATTGCGGTGTGCTGGTTCATTCTGCGTCGCACCACGTTGGGCGTTCATATTTACGCGGTGGGCGGCAACATGCAGGCCGCACGGTTAACCGGTATCAAAGTGTGGCTGGTGCTGCTGTTCGTCTACGGCATGAGCGGGCTGCTTTCCGGCCTCGGCGGGGTGATGAGCGCCTCGCGACTGTACAGCGCCAACGGCAACTTGGGCATGGGCTATGAGCTGGACGCCATCGCCGCGGTGATCCTCGGCGGCACCAGTTTTGTCGGCGGGATCGGCACCATCACCGGCACGCTGGTGGGGGCGTTGATTATCGCTACGCTCAATAACGGGATGACGCTAATGGGCGTGTCTTATTTCTGGCAACTGGTGATCAAAGGGGCGGTGATCATCATAGCGGTGCTAATCGACAAATACCGTACCCGACACCATCAAAGTGCATAACAACAAAACCCTACAGCTACGAGGAACACAACATGCGTTTGAAGCCATTAGTTACCGCGCTCTGTGCTGGCGCACTGCTTGCCGCGACGCCGTATGTGCAGGCAAAAGAACTGAAATCCATCGGCGTAACGGTCGGCGATCTTGCCAACCCGTTCTTCGTGCAGATAACCAAAGGTGCAGAACTGGAAGCGCGCAAGCTGGCGGGGGATAACGTCAAAGTGACGCTGGTGTCCAGCGGCTACGATCTCGGTCAACAGGTGTCGCAGATAGACAACTTTATTGCCGCTAAAGTCGACATGATCATTCTTAACGCGGCAGATTCCAAAGGCATCGGCCCGGCGGTAAAACGGGCGAAAGACGCGGGGATTGTGGTCGTCGCCGTTGACGTGGCAGCGGAAGGCGCTGACGCCACCATCACCTCCGACAACACCCAGGCCGGCGAAATGGCCTGTAAATACATCACCGACCGCCTGAAAGGGAAAGGCAACGTCGTTATCATCAACGGGCCGCCGGTTTCCGCCGTGCAGAACCGCGTAGAAGGCTGCCAGACCGAGTTCAAACGCCACCCGGACATCAAGGTGCTGTCGCATAATCAGAACGCGAAGGGCAGCCGTGAAGGCGGGTTGGAGATCATGACCGCTCTGCTGGCGGCCAATCCGAAGATCGACGGCGTGTTCGCCATTAACGATCCGACAGCGATCGGGGCCGATCTGGCTGCAAAACAGGCGCAGCGTAGTGAATTCTTTATTGTCGGCGTCGACGGATCGCCGGACGGCGAAGAGGCGCTGAAGCGGGAAAACTCATTATTTGTGGCGACCCCGGCACAAGATCCGCAGGTGATGGCAGCCAAAGCGGTCGAAATCGGCTATGACATATTGCAGGGTAAACCCGCGCCGAAAGAGCCCGTGCTGATCCCGGTGACGATGATCGATAAGAACAACGTCGGCAGCTATAAGGGTTGGACGGTGAAATAAGTCGCCACAACAACGCCGGATGGCGGCAAAAATGCCTTATCCGGCCTACAAGATCGCTATGAATTTGTAGGCCGGATAAGCGCAGCGCCATCCGGCATTATATTAAGGAGAATTCTGTCCATGAAACGCTCCGCAATAAATGAGATTCTGGGTCACACGCGCCAGTTTTTTTCCTTGCACGACGTGCATCTCCCACCCTTCGCCAGCTTCCCACCCACCCAATGGCGCAAACTCGACGCCGGAGCCTGGAGTGAAGTCTTTGACCTCAAACTCGGCTGGGACGTCACCGCATTCGGCGGTGATAACTTTGCCGTCCTGGGCTTAACGCTGTTTACCCTGCGTAATGGTTCACCAAAAGGCATGCCCTATGAGAAATGCTACGCCGAAAAAATCATGCACGTCCGCGATGGCCAGGTGACACCCATGCATTTTCACTGGCGCAAACGCGAAGACATTATCAATCGCGGTGGCGGTAATTTGATTGTGGAACTGTGGAACGCCGGAGTCAGAGAACAAACGGAAGACAGCGACGTCAGCGTAGTGATTGACGGCTGCCGGCAAACGCACGCAGCGGGCAGCCAGCTGCGCCTGACGCCAGGGGAAAGCATCTGCCTGACGCCCGGTCTGTATCATAGCTTCTGGGCCGAAGAAGGGTTTGGCGACGTGCTGGTTGGCGAAGTTTCTTCGGTTAACGACGACGATCACGATAACCATTTCCTGCAACCCATCGCCCGCTATAACGACATTGAAGAAGACGAACCGGCGCTGCTGGTGTTGTGTAACGAATATCGCCTGTTCCGCTAACCAAGGAGCGCATTATGCCGTTGATTTCCCTCGCCGATGGCCTCGCCCATGCTCGCGAGCACCGCTATGCCTTAGGCGCGTTTAACGTTCTGGATTCGCACTTCCTGCGTGCGCTGTTTGCCGCCGCGAAGCAGGAACGATCGCCATTTATTATCAACATTGCCGAAGTGCATTTTAAATATATCTCGCTGGATTCTCTGGTCGAAGCGGTAAAGTTCGAAGCCGCACGCCATGACATTCCGGTGGTGCTTAACCTCGATCACGGCCTGCATTTTGAGTCGGTGGTGCGGGCGCTGCGCTTAGGCTTCAGCTCGGTGATGTTCGATGGTTCTACGCTGGAGTACGAGGAGAATATTCGCCAGACCCGCGAGGTGGTGAAGATGTGCCACGCCGTCGGCGTGTCGGTGGAAGCAGAGCTGGGGGCCGTCGGCGGCGATGAAGGCGGAGCGCTGTACGGCCATGCCGACGAGTCGCTGTTTACCGACCCGATGCTGGCACGGGATTTCGTCGACAGAACCGGCATTGATGCCTTAGCCGTCGCCATTGGCAATGCCCACGGCAAGTACAAAGGCGACCCCAAACTCGACTTCCCGCGGCTGGACGCCATTCGACAGCAGGCGGCAATCCCGCTGGTACTGCACGGCGGCTCCGGCATTAGCGACGACGATTTCCGTCGCGCCATCGAGCTTGGCATCCACAAAATCAACTTCTATACCGGTATGTCACAGGCGGCGCTGGCGGCGGTGGAGTCGCGGATGAACAACCGCCAGCCGCTGTACGACGAATTTGCTGAGCTGCTGCTGGGTATCGAAGAGGCCATTACCGATACCGTCTCCGAACAGATGCGCATCTTTGGCAGCGCGGGGCAGGCCTGATGGAACGCAGAGGCATTATCGCCGCAGGCAACATGCTGGTCGATCATGTGCATCAAATTGTGCAGTGGCCGGAATGCGGTTGGCTGGCGGAGATCACCCACAGCGAACGCGCTACCGGCGGTGCGCCTCTGAACGTGCTGCTGACGCTGGCGAAAATGCACACCGGGCTGCCGCTGCAGGCGGTGGGATTGATCGGTCAGGACAGCGATGGCGACTACATTATGGCGATGCTCGAGCAGTATCACGTGAATCGCCAGCACGTGCAGCGCACCACGTCCGCCCCCACCTCGATGTCGCAGGTGATGACCGACCCGAGCGGCCAGCGCACTTTTTTTCATTCTCCCGGCGCAAACCGGCTGCTGGATCTTCCCGCCTTTGAGCAGCTTGATAGCACGATGAAAATTTTCCATCTCGGCTATCTGCTGCTGCTCGACAGCCTGGACAAGCCGGATGATACCTTTGGCACGCGCAGCGCTCGGCTACTGGCGCAAATGCGCGATAACGGGTTTGAAACATCGCTGGACCTGGTGTCGCGCAAGGGCGATCCGCGCTATCAGCCGCTGGTAATGCCAGCGCTCCGTCATCTCGATTATCTGGTGATCAACGAGCTGGAGGCCGGGGAATTCAGCGGGCTGGCGATCCGCCAGCCTAACGGTGAGCTGCATATCCCGCACATCGCCAGCGCTGCACGTGAGCTGCTGGACGCGGGCGTGCGCCAGCGGGTGGTGATCCACTGCCCGGAAGGCGCCTGGGGCGAAACGCCGGATCGAGACGGCACATGGATCCCTTCGCAGTATCTGGCGCAGGAGGAGATCGTCGGCAGCGTCGGTGCGGGGGATGCATTTTGCGCCGGATTTTTGTACGGCTGCCATGAGCACTGGTCGCTGGAAGAGAGTATCCGGCTGGCGCACGCCTGCGCGCGGGCCAGTTTGCTGTGCGCCAATGCCATCGACGGCGCGAAAACGCTGGCAGAGTTAAAAGCTGGGATGGCTGATGCCTGATGCGCTGCGCTTATCAGGCCTACGTAGCCATTATCGCTTTTGTAGGCTGGATAAGGCGTTTACGCCGCATCCGGCAACTGCACACGATCACGCCGCTTTTTCGTGATGCTGGACGTCAGCGGCAAACACGTATCCCAACCCGCGCAGGGTTTTAATCAGCATAGGCTGATGCGGGTTGGCTTCTATTTTGCGCCGCAGTCGCATGATTAACACGTCGATGGTGCGATCAAACACCTCGACGCTATCGCTGCGCGTCAGTTCCAGCAGCTGCTCGCGGCTCAGCACCCGCCGGGCATTTTGTGCCAACGCCAGCAGCAGGCTGTATTCACCCTGCGTCAGGTCGACTTTCAACTGCTGGGGATTACGCAACTGGCAGCCCGCGGTATCCAGATGCCAGCCATTAAAGGAAAGCCCGGTGGTTTGCGCACCCGAGCCTTCAGGCGTGAGCACGCCTACGCGTCTGAGCACCGCCTTCACCCGCGCCACCAGCACCCGCGCATTGAACGGTTTACCGATGTAATCATCAGCGCCCATTTCCAGCCCGACCACCACATCCGACTCACTGCCCATTCCTGTGAGCATCACTACCGGCAGGCCCGGCCTCATCTTTTGCACCTGTTGCAGCACCATCAGGCCGTTGGTGTCGGGCAGCACCATATCCAGTAAAACCAGCGCAATATCCGGCTGAGTCTCAATGCAGCGCAACGCCGCCTGTCCGGTATGACAGGTCGTCACGGCAAAGACGTGTTCGCTCAGCACATCCTCCAGGAGTGCGCAGATTGTTACGTCATCATCCACAACCAGTATCGCCGGCTTCATTGTTTTTCCCCATCTCGCGCCAACTCAAATGAGTGTGAATGATTCTGCACAGAGTGACAGCGATAAGGCACAAGGACGTGCGGGAAACATAGCCCCGGTCACACTGCCGGGCCGTCACACTTGTAGGATTCGTCACGTCAAATATGACGACAGCCTGTTTTTCGTCAGGGTTTTGCTCAAATGATGCCCGTATTATCGGCCAATGCCCCTGCTAAAAACATGGCATAAAAGATGCATAACAAAAACGACAAGCGCGTATGCGCGATTTGATTAACTGGAGCGAGACCGATGAAAAAAGTCGTCACGGTTTGCCCATATTGCGCATCAGGTTGCAAAATCAACCTGGTGGTCGATAACGGCAAAATCGTCCGGGCTGAGGCGGCGCAGGGGAAAACCAACCAGGGTACCCTGTGTCTGAAGGGCTATTATGGCTGGGATTTTATCAACGATACCCAGATCCTAACCCCTCGCCTGAAAACCCCAATGATCCGTCGCCAACGTGGCGGCAAACTGGAATCTGTTTCCTGGGATGAAGCGCTGGATTACGTGGCAACTCGCCTGAGCGCCATCAAAGCGAAGTATGGCCCGGATGCTATTCAGACGACCGGTTCATCTCGCGGAACGGGTAATGAAACCAACTATGTAATGCAAAAATTCGCACGCGCCGTTATTGGTACCAATAACGTTGACTGCTGCGCTCGCGTCTGACACGGCCCTTCGGTTGCAGGTCTGCACCAATCGGTCGGTAACGGCGCAATGAGTAATGCGATTAACGAAATTGATAACACCGATTTAGTGTTTATTTTCGGGTACAACCCGGCGGATTCCCACCCTATCGTGGCGAATCACGTGATTAACGCTAAACGTAACGGGGCGAAAATTATCGTCTGCGATCCGCGCAAAATTGAAACCGCGCGCATTGCCGACATGCACATCGCGTTAAGAAACGGCTCGAATATCGCGCTGCTCAACGCTATGGGTCATGTCATCATCGAAGAAAAACTGTACGACCAGGCGTTCGTGGCCTCACGTACGGAAGGCTTCGAAGAGTACAGCAAGATTGTCGAAGGCTATACGCCGGAGTCCGTCGAAGACATTACTGGCGTGAGCGCACAGGAAATTCGTCAGGCTGCGCGTATGTATGCATCGGCAAAAAGCGCGGCTATCCTGTGGGGCATGGGCGTGACCCAGTTCTATCAGGGCGTGGAAACCGTGCGTTCACTGACCAGCCTCGCCATGCTGACCGGCAACCTCGGAAAGCCAAGCGTGGGCGTTAACCCGGTTCGTGGCCAGAACAACGTTCAGGGCGCGTGCGACATGGGTGCGCTGCCGGATACCTATCCGGGCTATCAGTACGTTAAGTTCCCGGAAAACCGCGAGAAGTTTGCTAAAGCCTGGGGAGTAGAAAGCCTGCCTGCCCATACCGGCTATCGCATCAGCGAGCTGCCGCACCGTGCGGCGCATGGCGAAGTGCGCGCGGCGTACATTATGGGTGAAGATCCATTACAGACCGATGCTGAACTGTCCGCAGTGCGCAAAGGTTTTGCGGATCTGGAACTGGTCATCGTGCAGGATATCTTCATGACCAAAACCGCCGCTGCCGCAGACGTTATTTTACCGTCTACGTCATGGGGTGAGCATGAAGGCGTCTACTCTGCGGCTGATCGTGGCTTCCAGCGCTTCTTTAAAGCAGTTGAGCCGAAGTGGGATCTGAAAACGGACTGGCAGATTATCAGTGAAATTGCTACCCGTATGGGCTACCCGATGCACTACAACAACACCCAGGAAATCTGGGATGAGTTGCGCGGCCTGTGCCCGGATTTCTACGGCGCCACCTACGAGAAGATGGGCGAACTGGGCTATATCCAGTGGCCTTGTCGCGACACCTCGGATGCCGATCAGGGCACGTCTTACCTCTTCAAAGAGAAGTTTGACACCCCGAACGGTCTGGCACAGTTCTTTACCTGCGACTGGGTTGCGCCAATCGACAAGCTGACCGACGAGTACCCGATGGTCCTGTCGACGGTGCGCGAAGTCGGCCACTACTCTTGCCGTTCAATGACCGGCAACTGTGCGGCGCTGGCGGCATTAGCGGATGAACCGGGCTACGCCCAGATCAACACCGCCGATGCTGAACGTCTGGGCATTCAGGATGAAGAGCTGGTGTGGGTTAACTCGCGTAAAGGTCGTGTCATCACGCGTGCAGCAGTCAGCGATCGTCCGAACAAAGGCGCGATTTACATGACCTACCAGTGGTGGATTGGGGCCTGTAATGAACTGGTCACAGAGAACCTGAGTCCGATTACCAAAACGCCAGAGTACAAGTACTGTGCCGTCAACGTTGAGCGCATTGCCGATCAGCGTGCTGCCGAGCAGTATGTGATTGATGAGTACACCAAGCTGAAAGCCAGTCTGCGCGAAAGCGCGATGGGCTGATCTGCCGGATGGCGGCATGAATGCCTTATCCGGCCTACGACCTGTTTCCACTGTAGGCCTGATAAGATGCGTTGGCATCGCCATCAGGCATTTTCCTTACAACGGTCTCCATTCGGAGGCCGTTTTTTTATGCAAATAATCTCTCTATACTGTTCGTTCCCTACTCTAAATCTAAAAATAAGATGAAACGACTTTTCGCCTTGATGGTGTTATTGACATGTTTTGCCCATGCCGAAGAACCAGGTAGCCAGTTCCTGAAGGCCGCCGAGGCTGGAGACCGACGCGCACAATACTTTCTCGCCGATACCTGGTTTAGTTCAGGCGATTTGAGTAAAGCCGAATACTGGGCGCAAAAGGCTGCCGACAATGGCGATTCGGACGCCTGGGCTCTGTTGGCACAAATTAAAATTACCAATCCAGTCAGTCTGGATTATCCGCAAGCCAAAACGCTGGCTGAAAAAGCGGCCCAGGCGGGCAGTAAGAGCGGCGAAATTACACTGGCACGTATCCTGGTCAATACCCAGGCGGGGCATACCGATTACCCCAAAGCCATTACGCTGTTACAAAACGCCTCGGAGAATCTGGAGAGCGACTCAGCCGTTGATGCGCAGATGCTGCTCGGCCTGATTTACGCCAACGGCGTAGGCATTCCCGCAGACGATGACAAAGCCACCTGGTATTTCAAACGCAGCTCGGCCATTTCGCGTACCGGGTATTCCGAGTACTGGGCCGGGATGATGTTCTTAAACGGTGAGCAGGGTTTTATTGAAAAGAATAAACAGAAGGCACTGCACTGGTTGAATCTGAGCTGTACGGAAGGGTTTGATACCGGCTGCGAAGAGTTTGATAAGTTAACGAACGGGTAGTGAAGGTGGATTGCCTGATAAGCATAGCGCCATCCGGCAATCCAGAGCGGGTTGCCGGATGGCGGCGTTGCCTTATCCGGCCTACACGGCGGTCTTATCAAATTTGCCCAATACTTCGCGCTCATAGGCCAGCGCTTTTTTACGGTCAAATTTGTGTTCCCACTTGGCGATAACCAGTACCGCCAACGCGTTACCCACCACGTTCAGCGCAGTACGCGCCATGTCGAGGATACGGTCAACACCGGCGATAAATGCCAGACCTTCCAGCGGAATACCCACGCTACCCAGCGTAGCCAACAACACCACAAACGACACGCCCGGCACACCCGCGATCCCTTTCGAGGTCACCATCAGCGTCAGCACCAGTACGATTTCCTGCCACAACGACAGGTCAATGCCGTACAGCTGGGCGATAAAAATCGCGGCGATACTCTGGTACAGCGTCGAACCGTCAAGGTTGAACGAATACCCGGTCGGCACCACAAAACTGGTGATGGAGGCCGGTGCGCCATAGGCTTCCATCTTCTCAATAATACGCGGCAGCACGCTCTCAGAGCTGGCGGTAGAGTAGGCCAGAATCAGTTCGTCTTTCAGGATACGAATCAGGATCCAGATGCTCAAACCGCACACGCGCGCCACGATACCGAGCACCACCAGCGCGAAGAACAGGATGGCGAAATGCACCAGCAGCACCAGCTTCGCCAGCGGCCACAGGGAGGCAAAACCGAAGTTCGCCACGGTGACGGCGATCAGCGCAAAGACACCGACCGGCGCATAACGCATCACCATGTGCGTCACTTTAAACATCGTTTCAGAGATGGAACGGAACACGGTCACCAGCGGTTCGCGGTGAGTGGCCGGCAGTGAAGACAGGCCCAGACCAAACAGCACCGAGAAGAAGATAATCGGCAGCATGTCGCCTTTCGCCATCGACGCAACGATGTTGGTCGGCACCAGTGACAAAATCGTACCCATCAGGCCATGCGCGTGGCTCTGCACTTCTGCGGTTGTACTTTGATATTTCGAAATATCCACGGTCGCCAGCTGCGACATATCGACACCGGTACCAGGCTGGAACACATTCGCCAGCGTGATGCCGAGGATAATTGCCACGGTGGTGATCACTTCGAAATAGATAATGGTTTTGGCGCCAATACGGCCCAGCTGTTTGGCATCACCGACCCCGGCAATACCGACGATCAACGTGGAGATAACTATCGGCACAACAATCATTTTGATCAGGTGGATAAAGATATCCCCTGCCGGAGACAGCAGGTTAACTACCAGCCATTCGCGGCTGTCACTGTGATAATGCAGGTAACTCCCCAGCAAAATGCCCAGCACCATGGCGATCAAAATCTGCCAGGCCAGGCTGACTTTCAAATTTTTCATAACAACGGACTTCCTCGATGGAGCGCTATTTCACATATAACCTATGGGAATAGTACATACTGAAAGGGTATGAATTGTGTTGCGTTCGTTTATGGAATTTTTTAACGCTTATTATCATTATCATTTGCATGGCATTCAGCGCAACCCTTTAAGAACAGGGCCTTTAGCTGATTTTATGCATAAAAACGCGAGTTTATGCGGGTCATCATGAATAACTTTTTGTTATAAAAGAATATTCATTTGATAAAAAATGAAGAATTATGACTGTGCGTTTTTTCGCCAATTTGTTCAACTGCTGTTTTTTTGCACAGCGAAAACGACGCAAATCACAAAAAAACAAAAATTATTTTTGTCGATTCTGCAGCAATTTCGCCATATTGATTGAGTCAATCAACTGAGCACGATCCACCCTCGGCGAGTTTAAATCGAGAACTTTTTGCCACTGCAAAATAGCCTGTGCATAGTCGGCCTGCATAAACGCATCAGCAGCCAGCAGCATTAGCGCGGTAACTTCTGTCGGGTCCAGCGCCAGCGATTTCTCAATCATCTCACGGGTTTGCGGCGTCATATGCTGCCCGGACTGATAGTACAGCACCGTCGCCAGTGCCGAATAGATCTCGGCGTTTTCACCGCGCAAACGCAGCGCCTGCTCATAGGCCAGTAGCGCATTATGATACGCGTTTTGCCAAAGATAATACTCACCCAGTTGCGCCCATTGCGTGCTGTCTTGCGGGTTGGCACGTATTTTTGACTGCAGCGAAAGCAGCTGTTTTTCCTGCATATTTTCATCAGAAAACGCATGTAGCGGGTCAGCCAGTCGCGCCTGCTCCTGCTGGACCGCCTGCCATTTAGGCGACAACAAATACCCTCCCGTGCAGGCAATCACCATCAGCACAGCTATAGCGGCCAGGCGTTTTACCGGCATAGGACGTAACGGTGCACAACATTCAGGCTGACTCATCGTTCATCCTCTTCTACGCGCTGACGCGTTCTCACCCGCCAGATAATCACGCCCACCAGCAGCAATAACAGGCACGGCAGTGCCCACAACAACAGCGTCTGCTCATTGAGCTGCGGGTTATAGCGGACGAAATCACCGTAACGATCGGTCATCCACGTGGTGATCTCATGTTCACTTTTGCCCTCTGCCACCATGCTATACACCTGATGACGCATACTGACCGCCACCGGCGCATTGGATTCCAGTAAGTTTTGATTCTGGCACTGTGGGCAGCGCAACTGGCTGGCAATAGACAGCGCTTTTTCCTGCTGTTGCGGGTTGTCAAAACGCCAGGTGTCGACAACCTGGGCATGCGTAGCGAAAGTGATGAAAAACAAGACGATCGTTAAGAGTAAAAACTTTCTGCCGGATGGCGCTGCGCTTATCCGGCCTACGGTTTGCGTACCCTGTAGGCCGGATAAGGCGTTTACGCCGCCATCCGGCAACGCTGTGATTAATTTACGCATCGCGCTTTCTCCCTCGCCAGCCGCTGAGCAGCGCGCCGAATACCATCAGCAGCCCTCCGCCCCAAACCCAACGCACACCACTTTGCACGTACAAGCGCATGGCATAGCGCTCCGGTCCGGTTTTTTCGCCGATCACCGCGTACCAGTCGTGCAGCAGGTTCCAACGGATACCCGGCTCCATCATTTGCTGGCGACGCGCGGAATAGAAGCGTCTTTCGGGCTGCAGGCTGCCGATGCGTTTCTCATCCTGCCAGAGCGTAATCAGCGCCTTTTCACTGGTGTAGTTTCCTTTTGCTTCCAGAGAGAGGTGCTCAAAGCGGAAAACATAGCCTGCCAGTTCAACCTGCTGCCCAGGACTCAGATTTAGGCTCACTTCCTGGCGGCTCCCGCTGGAGAACACGATCCCTGCAGCAAAAACCAGCACGCCAGCATGCGCCAGCAGCGCCGGAAGCTGGCTTCGCAGCGGCACCTTCCGGCTTCTGATCGTCGCTATCACGATGACCACCAGCATCAGCAGGCCAAACGGAAGCGTTGCACGGTTGAAGTAAGGCGCGCCAACGGAGAGTCGTCCCCAACCAAACAGGCCGTAAATCATCGGATACAGCGTGCCAATCAACACGATAAGCAGCACCGCGCAAAACAGCAGCAGCGCGACCAGAATCATCATCTCACGCGACCAGCCGCCAAAACGTACCGTGTGACCGACGTCCCGCGCCCGCCAGGCATACAGACCGAGCGATGCCAGGCTTAACACGGTAAACAGCGCAAACAGCGGCGCAGCGCGGACGTTGTCCAGCGCAAAGGCATGAACAGAAACCAGTATGCCGGAACGCACAATCAGCGTGCCCAACAGCGATAAAATCAGCGTGACAATCGCCAGCAGCAGCGACCAGTGCGGGAAGCCTCCACGCTGCCGTGAGACATACAGGCTATGCAGTAACGCACTGGCGGAAAGCCAGGGTAATAAGGAAGCGTTTTCTACCGGGTCCCAGAACCACCAGCCGCCCCAGCCCAGTTCACAATAAGCCCACCAGGAACCAAGGATGATCCCAAGCGTCAGGGCGCACCAGCCGGGCAGCGCCCAGCGCCAGCACACCCAGGCAGTCCGTGCGTTAAAGCCGCCGCACAGCAGCGAAGCCAGCGCCACGCCGGCCGCCACCATCAGCCCACCGTAGCCCAGATACAGCAGCGGTGGATGCAGAATCAGCCCCAGGTGTTGCAGCATCGGGTTCAGGTCGCGCCCTTCAATTGCCGGCGGGAAGATGCGTACGAACGGATCGGACCACACCACCACGAACAGCAGCAATGACGCGGTCATCATTGTCAGGACGCTGAGGGTTAACGGAAATAGCGCGTCCGGCTCACGCCTGGAGCGCCAGGCGAACAGTGCGCTCCAGGCAGAAAGAAACAGCACCCACAGTAGCAGCGATCCTTCATGACCACCCCACACCGCCGCCAGCTTTAATCCCCACGGCAGCAGGCTATAGCTGTGCTGAGCTACGTAAACAACGGAGAAATCACTGGTCAGGAAACAGAACACCAGAATGGCAAAGGCCAGCAACAGCAGCGCAAACTGCGTCCACACGCCCACGCAGGCCAGACGCATAACGCCCTGCCAGCGCTGACGTACGCCCGTCAGCACGGCAAGCGGGGTCAACACGTTGACCCCGAGACTTAACAACAATGCCAGAAAACCGGCTTCAGGAAGGAGTACGTCCAGAAATCACCTTGCCCTACGCAACCGTCAGTTGCCCTGCATACAGAATGAAAAAGCGCAGCAGCAGCACGCCGGTCAGGCTGGCACCACACACTGCCAGCACACCGTGAAACGTCGGGCGGCGATTCGCCCACGGTTTCAGCAGCATCGGCAGGATCAGCCCCAACCCGGCCACGCCCAGCCAGAACCACCAGGTCCAGAAACCACCGCCCAATGCCGCAACCAGCGCGCGCATTTTGCCGTCATCGCCCAGCGCCAGCCCGATAAAGAACGCCGCCAGCAGGAAGATTTCCAGCCACACTACCGGGGTTTCCATGCGGTGTACAAAATGTGCCTCGGTGGTGTGCGGGTTACCGCGATGGCGCAATGCCATGGCGATCAGCGCCACCGCCGCACCGGACGAGATCCCGGAAAACAGGAACAGCACTGGCAAGATCGGGTTATTCAGGAACGGATAGGATTTCAGCGCCGACAGCAGGAACCCGGTGTAGGCCCCGAGCAGCACCGCCAGCACCAGCATCACAGTTTCTAGTAGACGATGGAACGGCGCGATCAGCGCCAGCAGTTTTGGCACGATCGTCAGACGAGGCACGAAGCGCTGTTGCAGGGCAATAACCTCTTTATCAAAGATTTTTGCCAGCCACAGCACCAGCACCACCATATACAACTGGAATAGCATGACCCCCATCGACATCACCGAGGTGAAGCTGTAGTGGAACATCAGTTTCCAGAAGGTCCATGGACGCGTCAGGTGCAAGACCAGGATCAGCAGGCCGAGAATAATCGCTCCCGGCCCGAGTACCAGCGTGGTACGCAGTAACGTACTGTCTGAACCGCCCGCTTCCGGATGCAGCCGTCGAAGCAATACCGACAGCGTCACCAGTCCGGCGGAAATACCGATCAGGAACAGATAGATGGCGATGGGCCAGTCCCACACCAGTGATTCAAAATGGAATGCAGAAGCGGGTGTCATTGGCTCACCTCCCCGTATTTAAAGGGAACGCGGTAGACCTTCGGTTTGGTGCCTAACGCCAGCTTGTAACGGTAGGTATTTTTCTGGTGCAACAGACGAGAGATCTCGCTGTTGGGATCGTCCAGATTACCAAACGTCAGCGCTTTCGTCGGACATGACTCAACGCAAGCAGGCTGCTTGCCCGCTTTCAGGTTGGTTTTACGGCAGAAGTCGCACTTATCTGCCGTCTTGTTGACCGGATGAATAAAGCGCACGCGATACGGGCAGGCGGCGATGCAATACTGGCAACCGACGCACAGATCCGGGTTCACATCCACAATGCCGGTGGCAGCATCGCGATACGATGCCCCCGTCGGGCAGACGTCAACACAGGGGGCGTGATCGCAGTGCTGGCACGAATGGCGGAAGAAGCGGTACTTCACATCAGGAAACGTCCCCAGCGGCTCGCTGCGAATAATCGTCAGACGCGATACGCCTTCCGGCACGCTGTTCACTTCCCGACAGGCATCCATGCAGGCGGTACAGCCGATGCATAATGATTCATCATGTATCATGCCGTAACGCACGCCGTTAATGTTTAACGTCTTCGCCACGACGCGTCCCGCCGTCCCGCTAACAGCCACCAGCGCGCCGACGCCGGTGATAAACTGGCGACGAGAGCAACTCATGGATGCTCCTTAAGCAAGGGAATCGACGCCGGATTAAAGTTTGGATTGTTACGCTGATCGCTGTGGCAATCGACGCAAATCTTAATCCGTCCTTTATCGCTTAGCGTCTGCATCGTGTCTTGCTTCGGATGCAGTGAGTGACAGCTGGCACACGCTACTTTCGTCACGTGGGCATCGTGCGGCCAGAACGCTTTTTGCAACTGCTCAGGCAGGTGACAGGACATACAGACGCTGTTCTGCTGCTCCACGTTGTACATCGGCTCATTAAAGCGCATCACATCCTTCACCCCTTCGCGGTGATTGGGTGACGGCTGGCCGTGACAGTTGGTGCAGGTAACCGGCAGTTTATTATTTGGGTTGATGACTTCGGCATGTTTACCATGCATGCCTTCGGTGTCCGGCTTGTGACAATCCAGACAGGCGGCATCCGGATTACGCTGTTGGGTGACCGTAAAGCGTTGATCCGATTCCTGTGGCGTGGGGGTCGCGGCATTCCCGCACAGGCTCCAGAACAGGCCTGACGCCAGCACCCCAGCAGTTAATAACGAACGTAATACGCTCATATTCACTCCGTTGAGTTATCCGCCCCTTGCGAGGCGGAAAGGGGTTATTGGCTTAACAGACCGTTTTTACGCGCCTGGTCTTCCCACTGCGGAATCACCGTTTTGATGAAGTCCTGCTTCTCAGCATTGATTTGCTGCATGTTCAAACCGATCGCCTTCTGGGCTTTCTCTTTCGTCGAGATATCCGGCAGCGGAATTTCATGGGTGATGCCTTTGGTCGCCAGCAGACGGACCAGTTTGGTACGGGCATCGGCCGCTTTATCCATCGCGCTACCCAACATACGCAGACCTTCTTCCGGCGCATGCATGTGAATCCCGTGCGAGGCGATAGACAGATCCCAGCGCCATTGCGCATGGCGAATATCTTCCAGAATCGGCTTCATTTCAGCTTCCGTTGCACCCGCATCCCATGCAGCCTTCGCTTCGAAGTGGGCATGTACCAGCTGATCTTCAACCTTGATTTTCAGGTCATGAATCGCTTGTTTACGCTCGGCAACCACTTTTTGCAGGGACGCTTTGTCCTGGGTGTGGCAGTTGGCGCAGGTCTGAGGGAAGTTATCGAACGGGTTACCAATTTTATGGTCGGTGTAGATCTTGCCTTCAGCGTTTTGCACTTTCGGCATATGACAGTCGATGCAGGTCACATTATTCTTGCCGTGAATTCCCGCAGTCCAGGTTTCATATTCCGGGTGCTGCGCTTTCAGCATCGGCGTTTTAGACAGGGAGTTGGTCCAGTCGGAGAACGCAATGGCGTCGTAGTATTTCTCCATGTTCTCAACTTTCATCCCCTCGTCCCACGGGAACTTAACGGCTTTGTTTTTACCGTCGAAGTAGTACTCCACGTGACACTGGCCGCAGACCATGGACTGCTGGTCAAAGCGACCGGCTTTATCAAACGGTTTACCGATGCTTTCCATCGCGCGTTCTGCATAAGGACGGGACAACGTCAGCTCAGGCTTCCCTTTGGCGAAATCTGCCGAGGCGGTGTTATGGCAATCCGCACAGCCTAAATTGTTAACAATTTCCGGGCCGCCGCGCGCCCATTTACCGTGGAAATAACCGTCTTCGCCGTCTTTCTGGATCAGACGCGCCACGTCAGGGCTTTTACAGCTCCAGCAGGCCATCGGCAGCGGACCATCTTCTGCAGTTTTTGGCGCGCCGGTACGTAATGTTTCACGGACATCGGTCACCGCGTAGGCATGCCCACGCGGTTTGTTGTAATCACGCGAGAAAGGATATCCCGCCCACAGAATCACCAGTCGTGGATCCTCTGCCAGCGCATCTTCACGTGCGGACTGCTCCGACGTGGCTTTCCATGAGAGGTATTGATCGGGATGCTGAGGGGCGAAGGTTTCATTCTTCGCTTCAACGGTGACGGTTTTTGCGGGTACTGGGGTTTGTTCAGCGTGAACGGCAGAGATAAATAAAAACGGTAATATCAGGCTGAAGAAACGGAGTACGGGTGATTTTGTCCTTGCCATAGGGGGGTCTCATCCAGATGACGCCATTGTCTGCAATGGCGATTCTTTTATTGTTTTCCATAACAGCAACCACACGTATACTGTCATGACATTGCTCCACCCTCTTTTTAACAAAAAACCACACTTAGAATGTTGTTTTTAATCAATTGTAAGTGCATGTAAAATACCACTTTAGAGTTAGCAACCCCCTCCAGCCTCTCACTCTTTGGTCTATTCCCGACACCGATCACCTTTTTCAAACTTCTTCATATAACTGCATGTTATCGCGAGATTTAATCAATTTTTGCTAGTTCTCTTCAAAAATCAGTTTGCCGCTAATTTGCACAATTCGCTTATTGCGTGATCTGCCGCTCAAATCCCAAACAAAACTCCAAATGCCCCTACATTTAACGTTTATGAGACATATTATTAACATCCTACAAGGAGAACAAAAGCCATGAGCCAAATACATAAACACGCTATTCCCGCAAATATTGCGGATCGTTGCCTGATAAACCCGGAGCAGTACGACGCGAAATACCAACAATCTATTACCGACCCCGACACATTTTGGGGCGAGCAGGGAAAAATTCTCGATTGGATGCAACCTTATAGCCTGGTAAAGAACACCTCTTTTGCACCCGGCAATGTGTCCATTAAATGGTACGAAGACGGCACGCTGAATCTGGCAGCGAACTGCCTTGACCGTCATCTACAGGAAAACGGCGATCGCACCGCCATCATCTGGGAAGGCGATGACGCAACTCAAAGTAAACATATTACCTATCGCGAACTGCATCGCGACGTTTGCCGTTTTGCCAATACATTGCTGGATTTAGGCATTAAAAAAGGCGATGTGGTGGCGATCTATATGCCAATGGTCCCGGAAGCTGCGGTGGCGATGCTGGCCTGCGCCCGTATTGGTGCGGTGCATTCGGTGATCTTTGGCGGGTTCTCGCCGGAAGCCGTTGCCGGACGTATCATCGACTCAAACTCGCGCCTGGTGATCACCGCCGATGAAGGTGTGCGTGCTGGACGCGGCATCCCGCTGAAAAAGAACGTGGATGATGCGCTGAAAAACCCGAACGTGAAGACCGTTGAGCACGTGGTGGTCCTCAAACGTACCGGCGGAAAAACAGACTGGCAGGAAGGCCGCGACCTGTGGTGGTCCGACCTTATTGAGAAAGCGAGTCCTGAGCATCAACCGGAAGAGATGAACGCGGAAGATCCGCTGTTTATTCTGTATACCTCCGGTTCAACCGGTAAGCCAAAAGGCGTGCTGCACACCACCGGCGGGTATCTGGTTTACGCGGCGACCACCTTCAAATACGTGTTTGATTATCATCAGGGCGATATCTACTGGTGTACCGCTGACGTCGGCTGGGTAACCGGGCACAGCTATTTGCTGTACGGCCCGCTGGCCTGCGGCGCTACCACGCTGATGTTCGAAGGCGTACCCAACTGGCCAACGCCTGCGCGTATGTCGCAGGTCGTGGATAAGCATCAGGTTAATATTCTCTATACCGCACCCACCGCGATCCGCGCCCTGATGGCAGAAGGCGATAAAGCGATTGAAGGCACCGACCGTTCGTCACTGCGTATTCTGGGCTCTGTCGGCGAGCCGATTAACCCGGAAGCCTGGGAATGGTACTGGAAGAAGATTGGCAACGAAAAATGCCCGGTCGTCGATACCTGGTGGCAGACCGAAACCGGCGGTTTCATGATCACCCCACTGCCGGGCGCTACCGAACTGAAAGCCGGTTCGGCAACACGTCCGTTCTTCGGCGTGCAGCCGGCGATTGTCGATAACGAAGGCAACCCGCTGGAAGGCGCGACCGAAGGCAACCTGGTGATCACCGATTCCTGGCCGGGTCAGGCGAGAACCCTGTTTGGCGATCACGATCGTTTTGAGCAGACCTACTTCTCCACCTTCAAGAATATGTACTTCAGCGGCGACGGCGCGCGTCGTGACGAAGACGGCTACTACTGGATAACAGGACGCGTGGACGACGTGCTGAACGTTTCCGGCCACCGTCTGGGGACGGCTGAAATCGAGTCGGCGCTGGTGTCGCATCCGAAGATTGCCGAAGCCGCGGTAGTGGGTATTCCGCATAATATTAAAGGCCAGGCCATCTACGCCTACGTCACGCTGAACCACGGTGAAGAGCCGACACCTGAGCTGTACGCTGAAGTACGCAACTGGGTGCGTAAAGAAATTGGCCCGCTGGCAACGCCAGACGTGCTGCACTGGACCGACTCACTGCCAAAAACCCGCTCCGGCAAAATTATGCGCCGTATTCTGCGCAAAATTGCGGCGGGCGATACCAGCAATCTGGGCGATACCTCGACCCTCGCCGATCCTGGCGTGGTAGAGAAACTGCTCGAAGAGAAGCAGGCTATCGCGATGCCATCATAACCCTAACCGTGAAATGCCCGATGGCGCGCTGCTTATCGGGCCTACAGGTTCAGCATCCCTTGTAGGCCGGATAAGGCGTTAGCCGCCATCCGGCAAAATAAAAAATCCCCCTACCCTCTCTTCATCGGGAGGGAAATTATAAAACCTCCCCCAAAGGATTTCGTGTTGCCGGACTGCGACAGCTAACAGGTCATGCCTGCAGCGTGAAAGACAAAGGGGACCTCTGGAGAGCTCTGCGATGAATGACAATATTTATCAGCGGATAGAAGACAGTGCGCGTTTCAGGGAGTTAGTTGAAAAAAGGCAACGGTTTGCCGCTGTACTATCCATCATCATGCTGGTGGTTTATATCAGCTTTATTTTACTGATTGCCTTTGCGCCTGGCTGGCTGGGGACGCCGCTACATGCGGGAACCAGCGTCACCCGAGGTATTCCAATTGGGGTGGGCGTGATCCTCATCTCCTTCCTCCTGACCGGAATCTATATCTGGCGGGCCAACGGTGAATTCGATCGTCTTAACAATGCGGTTCTGCACGAGGTTAAAGCATCATGAAGAGAGTCCTGACGGCGCTAGCCGCCACGCTGCCCTTCGCCGCAAATGCGGCGGATGCTATTAGCGGTGCAGTCCAACGCCAGCCAACCAACTGGCAGGCGATTGTTATGTTCCTGATTTTCGTCATCTTTACGCTCGGCATTACCTACTGGGCGTCTAAGCGCGTGCGTTCGCGTAACGACTATTACACCGCGGGCGGTAACATCACCGGTTTCCAGAATGGGCTGGCGATTGCGGGCGACTATATGTCGGCGGCGTCGTTCCTCGGGATTTCCGCGCTGGTCTTTACCTCTGGCTATGACGGGCTGATTTACTCACTCGGCTTCCTGGTCGGCTGGCCAATCATTCTGTTCCTGATTGCCGAACGTCTGCGTAACCTCGGTCGCTACACCTTTGCGGACGTCGCCTCTTACCGTCTGAAGCAGGGGCCTATCCGTATTCTGTCGGCCTGTGGTTCACTGGTGGTGGTCGCGCTGTACCTGATCGCCCAGATGGTGGGTGCCGGGAAGCTTATCCAACTGCTGTTCGGTCTGAACTATCACATTGCTGTGGTGCTGGTTGGCGTACTGATGATGATGTACGTGCTGTTCGGCGGCATGCTGGCCACTACGTGGGTGCAAATCATCAAAGCCGTGCTGCTGCTGTTCGGCGCCAGCTTTATGGCCTTCATGGTCATGAAGCACGTCGGCTTCAGCTTCAACAACCTGTTCACCGAAGCGATGGCGGTACACCCGAAAGGCTCGGCGATTATGAGTCCTGGCGGATTGGTGAAAGACCCAATATCGGCGCTATCGTTAGGCCTCGGACTGATGTTCGGAACCGCGGGTCTGCCGCACATTCTGATGCGTTTCTTCACGGTCAGCGATGCCCGCGAAGCGCGTAAGAGTGTGTTCTACGCCACCGGCTTTATGGGTTATTTCTACATCCTGACCTTTATCATCGGTTTTGGCGCAATCATGCTGGTCGGTGCAAACCCGGCATATAAAGACGCGGCTGGCGCGCTGATTGGCGGCAATAACATGGCGGCGGTGCATCTGGCCAACGCGGTGGGCGGTAACCTGTTCCTCGGCTTTATCTCCGCAGTGGCCTTTGCCACCATTCTGGCCGTGGTTGCTGGTCTGACGCTGGCGGGTGCCTCGGCGGTCTCTCACGATCTGTACGCTAACGTGTTCCGTAAAGGTGCTACCGAGCGTGAAGAACTGCGCGTGTCGAAAATCACCGTACTGGTACTGGGCGTGATTGCCATCCTGCTCGGCGTGCTGTTTGAAAACCAGAACATCGCCTTTATGGTCGGCCTGGCGTTCGCTATCGCGGCAAGCTGTAACTTCCCGATCATTCTGCTTTCCATGTACTGGTCACGACTGACCACGCGTGGTGCCATGCTGGGCGGCTGGTTAGGTCTGATAACGGCAGTGGTGCTGATGGTGCTTGGCCCAACGGTATGGGTGCAAATTCTCGGTCACGAAAAAGCCATTTTCCCGTATGAATACCCGGCGCTGTTCTCCATTAGCGTGGCGTTCCTCGGTATTTGGTTCTTCTCTGCCACCGATAATTCCGCAGAAGGTAATCGCGAGCGTGAGCAGTTCCGTGCTCAGTTCATCCGTTCCCAGACCGGGTACGGCGTAGAACAAGGTCGCGCGCACTAATCTCGTCTTCCCTCCAGCTTTCAGGCTGGAGGGTTCCATCTTATCTCAGAACATCAGCCTCGCGACCAGCGGTGCCACCAGCACCATCACCACGCCGGAAAGCATCATTACCAGGCTGGCAATCACCCCTTCCTGTTGGCCAAGCTCATAGGAGCGCGCGGTGCCTGCACCGTGCGACGCCGCCCCAAATCCGGCCCCTTTCGCCATCCCTTCACGGATGGAAAGGCGCAAAAACAGCATGTCGCCCACCGCCATACCGAATACACCGGTGATCACCACAAACAGCGCCACCAGATCAGGTTGCCCGCCCAGCGGCTCGGCCGCTGCCAGTGCAAATGGCGTGGTCACCGAGCGCACCGCCAGGCTGCGCTGGATTTCATCGGGTAACATAAACAGACGCGCCAGCCATACCGAACTGGTGACGGCCACCAGCGTTGCCGTCACCACGCCTGCCGTCAGCGACATCCAGTGACGCTTAATGACCGCGAGATTATCGTAAACCGGCACGGCAAATGCGATGGTCGCCGGGCCCAGCAGCCACATCAGCCAGTGCGATTCACCAATATAGTTTTGCCAGGAGATATGCCCGAACACCAGCATCAGCACCAGCAGCGCGGGCGTGAGGACCAGCGGCATCAGCGGCAATGTCCGAAAACGACGATACAGGCGCTTGTTGGCAAAATAGATACCCAGCGTAATCACCAGACACAATACGCTTAACTGGAAATTACTCACGGTTTAACCTGCTCATTTCATAGCGATAAACTTTATCAACCACCCACGCAGTGGCACCGAGCACCATCAGCGTGCTGATGGCAATAACGGCAAAAATGCGCCAGCCATCCACCAGCAACAGGTGCGTATAGTTCACCACGGCAACAACCGCCGGGACAAAAAACAGCAGCATTTCAGCCAGCAGCCAACGGGCGCCTGCGCGTATCCAGCTAAGCGGGATCACCCTGCACACAATCAGCACCAGCATCAGTACCATCCCGACCAGGTTGGCGGGAAGCGGCAGATGTAGCCAGGAGACAAGATATTGAGCAAAAACAAATAAACCTGCGTACAACAGAACCTGAACGGGGACCTGGAGTCGATGAATAACCGCAGGCGTCACGCGGCTAATCGCCACAGCCATGAGGGAATGTCCGTAAAAAAGAGAGAGCGCCAGTATAGAGACCCTCCCCCAAGGACTGAAATGAATTAAACTCATTGCAGGCATAGTCTTAAGGAATAATCATGGATATCAGAACGCTGCGATATTTTGTTGAGGTGGTTCGCCAGCAGAGCTTTACCCGCGCGGCAGAGAAGCTGTTTGTCACCCAGCCGACCATCAGCAAAATGTTGAAGAACCTTGAAGACGAGCTGAACTGCACGCTGCTAATCCGCGACGGGCGGCGATTGTTGTTGACCGATACCGGACGTATCGTCTTTGAACGCGGCCTGGCAATCCTCGCCGAATTCCGCCAGCTTGAGGCAGAACTGAGCGATATTAACCATCTGAATAAGGGGATCCTGCGACTCGGTATCCCCCCGATGGTCGGCATGTTAATGGCCGGCCCCATCAGCCTGTTTCGCCAGCGTTATCCCGGCGTTGAGCTGAAAATATCAGAATTTGGTGGCTTAACCGTCCAGCAGGCAGTGATGAACGGCGATCTGGATGTGGCGATGACGGCGCTACCGGTCGAAGAAGAGAGCGGTCTGGCGACCTTGCCGCTTTTCAGTCATCCACTTTGCGTGCTGGTGCCGCGCTCCGGCCAGTGGACAACCTGCGATTCTATTTCCCCCGAGGCGCTGGCCGAGCACCCGCTGCTAATCTACAACGAAGATTTCGCCCTAAGCCGTCAGTTGCTGGAGTTGTTTAGCCAGCACCACGTCAAGCCACGCATTGCGGTACGCAGCGGACAGTGGGATTTCCTCGCTGCGATGGTACAAGCCGGGGTTGGGATCGCCATTTTACCAGAACCCATTTGCGAAAAACTGGATAAGCAGACGCTACGCTGGATCCCGCTGGAAAGCCATTTACGCTGGCAGTTGGGCATGATCTGGCGCGAAGGCGTGTATCTGTCGCACAGCGCACAGGCATGGCTAAAATGCTGCGAAGGGTTTTGGTTAACGCAGGAGACGTAAGTTGCCGGATGGCGCTACGCTTATCCGGCCTACAATTGCGTTCCGTAGGCCTGATAAGCGTAGCGCCATCAGGCACGTTCACCAGCACGGAGGTCCGTTATCTCACCTGCCCAGTTCTCCGGATACAACCCCAATTTAACATCACGATGAAACGTTGAAAAAGGCCATGACTTCACCTGCTGCGCCCAACCATGTTTCACAGGATTAATATAAATGTAATCCACATGCTGGCAATAATCGCGCTCATCACGAATGGTATGTTCCCAAAAGCGAGGTTGCCAGATATGCCTGACGGATAACGATCGGGTGAAATGCTTTTTAATTTCCCGCCAGCGGGACGAAAAATCAGCGTCATTTTCAGGCAACGTCCAGATACAATGCATATGCTCAGGCAAAACGCCCCACGCATTGATATAAAAAGGTTTAACCTTGTTTACCTCGGAAATAGCACTGCGAAGATGATAGATTTTTGATGTCAGAAGATGGCTTCCGCGGTCTTGTAGATTCACCGTAAAAAACCATGTTCCACCGTTGATGTAATTACGCCGATAATCAGACATGTGGCCTCCTTTCCTCAACCGTAAGGAAAAAAGAGGGAATCAACAAGAAGGACGGATTCATTCAGGAAAGCCGCTCGCAAATTACACGAGGAATAATTTTTTTCGGTCTGGAAAGCTGTGCGCTATCGGGTACATCCTTCGCCGGATACGGCGTAACCGCCTTATCCGGCCTACAATTGCGTTCCGTAGGCCTGATAAGCGTAGCGCCATCAGGCGCTACCGTTTATTGATTCTCTATCAGCAGTGCTTCCAGCAAATCCAGATCGTGCAGCAGTTTCTGCAGCGTTTCATTGCTGATTTCACGGGTGGCGCGCAGATGATACAGCTCTGCACGCTCCGAGCGCAGCGCCGCCAGACGGAAACGCCGTTCGAGGTTTTCTTCCTGCATCGAGCTTTCCACGTCGTTTCGCCCATCGGCACGACGGCGCAGGTTACCAATCACCCGCGAGCTCACCTCGGTCAGCAGCTGATTATCAATATTCTCTTCGCTATCCGCAGCCAGACGCTCTTCCATTTTCTGGATGGCCACAATCGCCACTTCCGCCGTCGCGGCGCGGGCAATGCGGATCTCTTTTTGCTGCTGCGAGTGATCCGCCACTTCAAGATGCTGCAGCAGGATCGGCAGCATCACCACGCCAACAAACAGCGAAAACAGAATCACACCGGCGGCAAGGAAGATCAGCTCATAACGTGCAGGGAAGCCGCTGCCGTCAGGCAACAATAGCGGAATAGAAAGGACACCGGCCAGCGTGATCGCCCCGCGCACACCTGCAAAGGATGCGATCAGGATTTCGCGCGTGGTCCACGAGCCAAACTCCATCGGCTTCTTCTTCAGAAAGCGCATGCTGAAGTTTTTCATGGTCCACAGCCAGCCAAAACGCACCAGCATCAGTGCCGCATAGATCAGCACGATATCGGTAAACAGCATCCACATTTCGACATTCGGATCGGCGTCTGCCGCCGCCAGCGAAGACTCCAGAATACCCGGTAACTGCAGCCCTAACAGCAGGAAGACCATGCCGTTAAACACGAACTCGAGCATGGCCCAGGTACTGTTTGCACGTAAGCGCATCGCCAGCGGAGCACGGCGCATGACACCTGAACGGGTAATCGTCATCCCGGCCGCCACCGCCGCGAGGATCCCGGAAACACCGATATGTTCCGCAATCAGATAAGAGGCAAACGGCAGCAGGAATAACAGGACGATTTGCGTGGCTGGCTCATCGCCACCCCAGCGGCTGAGAAAACGCAGGGAGCGACCGTACAGCCAGCTGACAACAAACCCAGCCAGGATACCGCCGATTGCAACCTTGAAGAATTCAACCGTCGCGCCGCCGACGGTAAACACCATCGTGCCCATCGCCACCGCGACAGCAAACTTGAGTGAAACCAGGCCGGAGGCGTCGTTCATTAACGCTTCGCCCTGCAGGATGCCCATGATTTTCTTCGGGATGCGGCCTTCACCGACAATGCCAGAAAGTGCCACGGCGTCAGTTGGCGACAGCACGGCGGCCAGCGCAAAAGCCGGGATCAGCGGAATGCCCGGCACCAGCCAGTAAATCATAAAGCCTATTCCGACCACCGTGACCAGCACGAGCGCCAGCGCAAGGCCGAAAATCTCTCGCCCATGCTCGAGAAACTCACGCGTTGGCGTCTTCCAGCCATCGGCAAACAGCAGCGGCGGGATAAACAGAACCAAAAACAGTTCAGGGTCGAACTCCACATGCAAACCAAACGTCGGCCACGCCAGCAAGGCGCCGATGGCGATCTGCATAAGGGGTAAAGGGAGTTGGAAGGGCAATACGCGAGTCACTACCCCCGACAGCGAGACCACAAGGGTCATGATGAGTATGGTAAAAAAGATTTCCATGCGTTCCCTGTTTGCGATGTTTCTTATGATATGCGACGAGAGGCGTCGTGCCTCAATTCTATCTTCCTCAGAGTAACGCAAAAGACAACGGGATGTGTTCCGAAAATAAAAACGGGCGGCAAAAGCCACCCGTTTTCAGGATCATCATGATGTGAGAATCAGATTGCCCAGCCGCCGGCATAGAAGGCCACCAGCGCGATAGAAATGACCACGGTACCGATGTTCAGTTTACGCCATTCACCGGAAACAATGCGTCCAATCACCAGCGTAGCAAAGCCGATCATAATGCCGGTAACGATGTTACAGGTCAGCACGATGAACACAGCAGTCACCAGACCCGCCATCGCATCCACAAAGTCTGCGAAGTCAATTTTCGCTACGTTGCTCAGCATCAGCAGGCCGACATACATCAGCGCCGGTGCGGTCGCGTAAGCAGGAACCAGATAAGAGAGCGGAGAGAGGAACAGGATCAACAGGAACAGCACGCCGACGGTGATCGCGGTCAGACCGGTTTTACCACCCGCCGCCGTACCCGCTGCGGACTCAATATACACTGCCGCAGGAGCCGCCCCTACCAGACCAGAGAACACGCTGCTCAGGGAGTCGGTGGTTAACGCTTTACCGCCATCAATAATCTGTCCGTCTTTATCCAGCAGATTCGCCTGCCCCGCCACGGCACGGATAGTCCCGGTCGCATCGAAGACGGCGGTCATCACCAGCGCCAATACGCTCGGCAGGACGATCGGGTTCAACGCCCCCATAATGTCCAGGCTGCCGATCAGGGAATTCCCTTCCGCATCGCTCAGAGAAGGCATGGCAAAAATACCGGAAAAATGCACGGTAGGGTCGAAAATCAGGCCAACAACAGAAATACCGATGATGGTCAGCAGGATGCCGCCCGGTACTTTCAGTTTTTCAAGGCCGATAATGACCGCCAGGCCAATCAGCGACATGATCACCGGGAAGGTATCGAAATCGCCCAGAGCAACCGGCAGGCCGTCCAGTGGGTTCTTAATCACCAGCCCAACGCCGTTTGCCGCAATCAGCAGCAGGAACAGGCCGATACCAATCCCCGTGCCGTGCGCAACGCCCTGCGGCAGGTTGCGCAGGATCCAGCTACGAATACCGGTCGCAGAAATAATGGTAAACAGGACGCCCATCAGGAACACCGCACCCAGCGCCACTGGCACGCTAATATGCTGCCCCAGCACCAGGCTAAATGCGGTAAACGCCGTCAGCGAGATAGCGCAACCAATCGCCAGCGGCAGGTTTGCCCACAGGCCCATTACAATAGAACCCACGCCTGCTACCAGGCAGGTCGCTACGAAAACTGCAGCCGGTGGGAACCCGGCTTTACCCAACATCCCCGGAACCACAATGACGGAGTAGACCATTGCCAGAAACGTCGTTAATCCGGCAACGACTTCCTGACGAACGGTACTGCCGCGGTGCGAAATTTTAAACCAAGCGTCGAGTGAGCCGCCGGTACGCGCTGAAGGCGTAGACATAGAAAACATCCCCTGAGAGTTTATTTTTCGTCAATATGCGTGATGGACAATCCACTGCCTGCTAAACGTTTTCTCCATGTGCCAGGTTTGCGCCAAAAGGGGTGTCGCAAAAAAGCAAACGTTTAGCTTCACGCATAAAAAACGGGTGGTAAAAAAAAGCAAACGATTATCCTGCGATCATACGGCGGTTTTCAACAGAACTTTGCCGCTTTTTATGCATTTCTTCTTATAGCGCACAAGAAATAGCCAACCGATGCGCAAACGTTATCGTTAATGCGCAATCTGGCAACAAATTTCGCTGTGTTATTGCAACATGCGCTACTATTTCAGGCGCAAAGTCGCACAGGAAAACAGGTGAAGATGCAGGAAAAATTTCGGCTAAAAAACCGCCAATTGACTGGCAATTGTCCTGGGGTGACTTACAATTACTTTATCAACACAGACCGGAACCTCCACTACGTGCTCGACTGAGGGGTGTTGATGTCGGGGGAAACCCTCCCGTGAACCAGCGGGATAGAGTGAAAGACAAAGACCGGAACCAAACTAAAGCGCCCAGTTGTGGCGCTTTAGTTTTATACCCATCACCGGTTTCAAACTCATCAATCATCTTCCAGCAATCGCGCCCCAGTCCCCTGCTCACCAAGCTGATCGCCTGGGTTACGCAACGGACAATCACTGCGTGACAAACAGCCGCAGCCAATACAGCCGTCCAGCTCATCGCGTAGTGCCACCAGAGTATGAATGCGTCGGTCAAGCTCTTCGCGCCATTGTGAAGAAAGCTGCCTCCACTCCTTCGCACTGAGCGAGTGGCCTTCGGGTAATACGCCCAACGCATCACCAATTGTTGCCAGCGGAATACCAATCCGTTGAGCAATCTTGATGATGGCCACATAACGCAGCACATCTCGTTTGTATCGACGCTGATTACCGCTATTGCGCATACTGCTGATTAACCCTTTGCTTTCATAGAAATGCAGGGTCGATACTGCCACGCCGCTACGCTTTGCCACTTCACCAGGGGTGAGCAGCGCTTTAATCCGGGGTAATTTCTTTTCCATAAATCGCTTTACCTCAAGTTAACTTGAGGAATTATACTCGCCGACAGACAAAACGACGAATCGAATACTGAGAAAGAGGCTGCCATATGTCCCATCAGCAAATTATTCAGACACTTATTGAATGGATTGATGAACATATCGACCAACCGCTGAATATCGAAGCGGTCGCGAAAAAATCAGGTTATTCAAAGTGGTATTTACAGCGAATGTTCCGTACGGTGATGCGCCAGACGTTAGGCGACTATATTCGTCAGCGTCGACTGCTGCTGGCCGCCGTTGAGCTACGCAATACTGAGCGACCTATTTTTGATATTGCGATGGATCTCGGCTATGTATCGCAACAAACATTCTCACGTGTGTTCCGCCGCGAGTTTGATCGAACCCCCAGCGACTATCGCCATCGTTTGTAGAATTATTGCCCGCCCTGCGTCAGTATGGCGGGCGAGCGCTTAACCCAGTGCATGAACTCCTGCGGCGGCAATGCTTTCGCAAAGTACCATCCCTGACAAAACTGTACGCCGCGCTCCAGCAGCCAGCTGATTTGATCCGCTGTTTCGACCCCTTCTGCAATTGTCTTCAGGTGTAAACTTTGCGCCATTTCGATGATATGTTCGGCAATCATATGGCTGGTACTGTTGGTGGTCAGCGTACTGATAAACGATTTATCGATCTTCAGAATATCCACATTCAACGAAGACAGATTGTGCAGATTGGAATACCCAGTCCCAAAATCATCAAACGCGACTTCATAACCCGCCTGACGAAATGCCTGAATAACCGGGGTCATCTTCTGCAAATCAATAAATCCGCGCTCGGTGACTTCAACCTTAATTTGCTGCGAACGTACAGAGTAGTCGCGTGATTTTTCAGCAATCAGCGCGATCAGCCGGGATGAATGAAAGTCGGAGGCAGAGAGATTTATTGAGATGTAAAGCTGAGGGTGTGCTGACAGAAAATAGCCCAAATCGTTGAACACTTCTTCGACCACATAATCCGTTATCTTCTCAATCATCCCTTCCTTTTCCGCCAGCGGAATGAATTCTGTCGGACTCATGACCTCACCTTTGCAACCGGGCCAGCGCAACAGCGCCTCGGCCCCAACGCATTGACCATTTTTGATATCAATGATCGGCTGGTAATGCAGGCAAAGCTGGCGTTTTTTGAGCGCGCGTTTTAACAGACGGCGAGGAGAATAGTATTGTTGGCGCGTACGCCACCACATCAGTAGGATCAGGATGCTACAGATCACGCCGAAAGGGAGCGTTAATACAGCTTCATGATAGAAATTCTGATCAACGCGATCGTCCGTGGTCGACACAATAACCGCAATGGGCCGCTTTTCTGAATGCACGATGGTATAGAAACGATCGTCTTGCTGGAATGTCGGGGCATCGCCGCGTACCAGCGGCAGTAATTGCGCAACGTTTGACCCTTCACTGGCAGAGAAAAAGCTATCCGTTACCGTATCATAGACACCCCAGGCGAGGTCCGGATCATCAGACATGACCTCGCTGTAGGATAAAGGATTGATAACGACAACGTAGTTTCCTCTTTGCATATACGTCATTCTGTAGCCAGAAAAAAACGGCGTATCGCGATAGTAATAAATGGAGATGTCCGGCGTCCGCTTATAGTCAGCGGTGGGCATAATATATGAGGCTGGCGGCACCATCGACGTTGAGCACAAAAAATGATCGCCCTGCGCATAAATGAGATCGCTGATATATAAACGCCCACGAATAATATTCAGCATACTTTTTTGATGCGCCGGGGTACACATCTCCCCTTGATACAGTTGTGCCATATCACGCGCGAGATCGGCTTGCTGGATCACCAGCTCCGTTTTATGGAGGGCCAGCTGCGCAAAAGTGCGGAGTTGATTGCGGGTTTCGGACGTCGCCCTGACATGAGCAAACCATAACGCCAGTACCACGGGGAGCAATACCACCGTGAGTGTTCCAAGGAACCTCAGCGTCTTACGTCGCGCACTGTGAGTCATGTCAGCCCTATTTCCCTGTATCGTATATGCCAGTACCCATCAAGGCAGGATGCTATAAACGCCGGCTAGTTAAGTTGTATGAATCTATCAACATTCGCAACCGCCGTCTCTATGTAAAAGTCTGATAATAGCGGATGATGATATTCTTTTTCCGTAAGGCAAACTTAAAGTTAAGCTTATTTGAAAATAGCACACTGTAAAAGTCGTAATGTTTTATACGCGTTATACGGGCTTCGCATAAAAAATACATAAATTTTTTTAAAGATTAATTTAGGATAAAGATAACAAGCAGCGTAAATACACCTTCTATTACGAATGATGCATTCGCTCACCACATCCTATAACCACAATTCAATAAAGGTTATTAACCAATAAAAAGAGCGTCCCGCACTGGTGAACAAACGAACAGATGTGATATAGTTCACAAAAATCATGTAACAGAAACAGTGTTTCATTGATGTGCATGCCCGCCGATAGCCAGAGTGCCACACCTGTTGTGAACAACCCCGTGCTGTCCTGGGCATCAAGACTTTTTGAGGACGTTTTTCATGGCAACAATAACAACTGGCGTAGTTCTTCTGCGGTGGCAACTGCTGAGCGCAGTGCTGATGTTTTTAGCCAGCACGCTCAATATCCGTTTTCGTAAATCAGATTATATTGGCCTGGCCGTTATCAGCAGCGGTTTAGGGCTGGTTTTCGCCTGCTGGTTTGCAACCGGATTGCTCGGCATCACCCTGATGGACGTGTCCGCTATCTGGAATAACATCCAGTCTGTGATGGTAGAAGTGATGAGCCATACGCCGCCAGAGTGGCCGATGGTATTAAACTGATCAAAAGAAAGCGTCCGACTGAACTAAAATTTCAATCGGACGCTTATTTTTAGGTTAAGTGAACCCATTCAAAGCTATGAACTACCACTCCATACGGAAACCCGCGTTAACCTGCCAGTTCATATCAATGTCACCTCCCGCCGATCTTTCCAGATCAACATACAACCGGGAGTTATTGTTCTGAGTGAGATGGATATTGGTACCTATACCATAGTTGATCCAGGAGTCACTTCCCCCTTCGCTCACTTTCAGTGCGGCATCTTTACCCCAAACGGTGACATCACGATCGCCAGCAAACTCATGCAGCAAATCCAGCTTCACGTAAATATCGCTATCCGGGCGCGATTCAAACCGATAACCTCCGCGCAATCCGACACGGCCAATAACGCTGTCTATATCGTTTTGACGGACTTTCAACCCACTACTGGTGGTGTAACTGGCCTCATCCAGATAGGTATACACGAGCTGACCTTGCGGTTCGATAAACGTAGAGTTTCCTAAGCTAAACTCGCGACCGTATTCTGCGCTGGCACTGATTGACCATGTGCTGCTATCTGCAAAGCCAGAGTTGCCGTATGTGTTCCTGTAATTGAAGTCACTTTCATGGCGGCTATATTTCAACACCAGATCCAGGTAATCTTGTTTCTCTGGGCGATTCCATGCAGCATAAAGTGAACCACCGTAGTTCTTGTTATCGCCAGTACCATAAGTGAAGTCGGCATTGCCTCTCATGTAATGCGCGGCAATCCCTCGCGTCCAGACAGACGATTCGCCTTCGTCTTTGTTGTCATAACCGAGTTGCCAGAAGCTATACAGGTTTTTGAAGTAGCTCCCAGTATCACTCTCTATTTCACCACCTTTATAGCGTATCCACAGACCATTTTGCTGCTGATCCTGGCGGAGTTCGCCTAAACGCTTATTCAGGCTGTCGATTTCAAGACGGGCGGTCGCCATTGCGTAGTTCAGCCCAGCATTGGCGATCACGGTGTTACTACCTGCGCTGGCTTTCGTCGAAACACCCGTGATATACCAGTTGGTACCGTACTGGCTTTGCGGATCGCCTTCACGGATATCAGAACGCAGCAGTGGTTTATAGTCATACACATACTCGTTCGTAATATCGACTTTATCGTACGCTTCGAATGTCACATTACTTGCCGCATCGGCAACCCAGATATCTTCCTTCAAATCAGTGAGCTTGTTGATATTCAACGCTTCAATCGCATGTGTACCGCCGGTACTACTTTTAACAACTTCAATGAAGTCGCTGCCGTTACGTCGCTGCTCATCCGTTTTATTGGTATTGACATCAATCAGGAAAATACCGTTGTTCCCTTTCAAATCATGAATTTTAACGGTTTCGTTGATACTCTGATTGGTGTGCAGGTTAAAACCATGCAGGTTTACCGTACCGCCGTCTTTCAGGGTGATGGCACTGATTTCCGCATCTTTACCATCGGGGATCCAGTGGGCGTTATTCGCCAGCGTAAGGTTGAGATCGCCGCTCCATTTTCCGGTTGTTGCGTCAAAGAAGTTTGCTTCATGACCATGCCAGTATGAATCTGCCCCATTAAGCGTAATATTCATCTGACTTGTATTAGAATAAAGCTTATCACCGAAGTCTAGGTTACCTAAGGAAGGTGCGAATAAGCAGGTCA
>NZ_SZWP01000075.1:0-146762 GCF_005280825.1 Citrobacter sp. wls829 | reverse complement strand
ACACACCGGTTTTTCGGGGGGATTACCCTCTTATTGACTGACATCCTGTGACTTGTTACTTAAATAGTCCGAAAAAAGAATTCTTAAGAAAACCTTAAGAACATCGCATTCATTGCTAATAGGCAACCATTCACAGGGGTTATGATCGGTACACAGTAACATTACAGAACATCTTGCTTATGAAATTGAACACCCAGCTTACATTACCCACACTCATTCTTGGATTGGTCATCGTCGCGATCCCGTTCACTGCAAACTGGAATCTTCCTCTGTTAAACGGCACCGTTGTCAGATGGATTGAAAATGGGCAGGCGCTGTGGCTACTGTTTGGTGCGATATTTACTCTCAGCTATATTCGGCCTTTATCTCGTCCTGAAGGTGAGAAGCAATTTTGGCTGTGGGCGGCAGTGTGGTGGCTGGTTTTACTGGGCAGAAGCACCAGTTGGGGGCGTGATTATTTCCCTGAGCATCCTAAACTTCTGTTCAGAACCATTTCAGTCGTGTTAATTGCCATGATTATTCTGCCAGTGTTATTGTCGAAGCGCTTACGGCAGGATATTGCACGTCGTGTACGCAATGAACCGCTGCCGATTTGGCTGCTGGCAATCACCACCTGTGCATTTTTGATATCTGACACCGTAGAACATCATCGCCTGCTGTCGCCATTGTTTCTGCATAATGCCCATTACGGCGATCTTATTGAAGAGCTGTATGAACTGCCGTTTATGGTGGGATTATTTCTGATGAACCTTGGTTTTATGCGGCGAGATAAGAAGGAAGAATACGCATCTGTTCGTGTAGGCAAGCAACTGCTGGCTAAGTGATCGAAATAACAGCCTGAGCCTTGAACAAAAGACTCAGGCTGTGTGTACTGTTATTTACGCAATAGCCTCACATAAACGTGACTTCATCTCGCTATATGATTGCGCAGCATACTTCTCTGCCCAATGTTGATCGATGATGTGTTCGATATTCACCGCGCAATACTTGGTTTCCGGCGTTTTCGAGATAGGATCAAGATTATCCTGGGTTAACTCGTTACATGCGCCAATCCACCACTGATACGTCATATACACCGTTCCGCTATTGATGCGCTCGGAGACATCGGCACGGCTAATGACTTTCCCACGACGGGAACTCACCCACACCAGGTCACGATGACGGATCCCCTGTTTGGCGGCATCCTGAGTATTGATTTGCACATAGCCCGGTTCATCTGCCAGCGCCTGCAGTGCCGCGCAATTGCCGGTCATGGAACGACAGGAGTAATGCCCCACTTCGCGCACGGTACAGAGCACCATCGGGTATTTTTCATCCGGTACTTCGGCAGGGGCTCGCCACTGAGCGGCAAACAGCTTGCCCTTACCGTTGGCGGTATCAAACCGACTATTCTGATAGAGATACGGGGTGCCAGGGTGATCGAGATCCGGGCAAGGCCACTGAATATGGCCCATATCGCCCATTTTCTCATACGTTACCCCATAGAATAGCGGACAGAGTTCGCGCATCTCATCCCAGATTTGCTGGTTGTTTTGATACTGCATTGGGTAACCCATTTCGGTCGCCAACAGACTGATAATTTCCCAGTCGCGCTTCACATCCCCGGTGGGTTCGATCGCCTTCTCAAAACGCTGAAAACCACGATCGGCGCAGGTAAAGACGCCACCGTGTTCGCCCCATGAGGTTGCGGGCAGGATAACGTCGGCCATTTCCGCCGTCTTGGTCATGAAGATATCCTGCACCACGATAAAATCAAGCGCGTTGAAGCCTTCTCGAACCAGGCCCAAATCGGCTTCGGTTTGCAGCGGATCTTCCCCCATGATGTAGTAGGCTTTAACTTTGCCTTCCATCGCCAGATGCGGGACTTCGGTGATCCGTGTGCCCACCTTGTCATCCATCAGGTTGACGTCAATCCCCCAGGCTTGAGCAAATTTCGCTCTCACTGCGGGATCGGTAACGTCCTGATAGCCAGGAAATTGATTGGGAAGCACGCCCATGTCGCATGCGCCCTGAACGTTATTCTGCCCGCGTACCGGGCCGACGCCGACGTTAGGTCGACCCAGATTGCCGGTCAGCAAGGCCAGACTCGACAACCCACGCACGACGTCGACAGCCTGGCCGAACTGCGTCACGCCCATTCCCCACATCACCGTCGCTGACGGTGCGGCGGCAAAGGTGCGCATCGCCTGGCGTACCTGTTGAGCTGGCACCCCGGTGAGGTGTTCAACGGTTTCAGGCGCATAGTCCTTTACGGTTTCCCAATAGCTTTCCAGGCCTTCGGCATGCTTTTGTACGTATTCACGATCGTAGAGCTGCTCTTCAATCAGCACGTGTCCAAAGGCGTTGACCAGCGCCATGTTACAGCCATTTTTCAACTGCAGGTGCTGGTCTGCAATACGCGCGGTTTCAATGCGGCGAGGATCGCAGACAATGATTTTCGCCCCGTTCTGACGGGCTTTGATGACCCGGCGGGCGACAATCGGATGAGAGTCTGCGCAGTTATAGCCAAAGATGAGCAGGCATTTGGAATTTTCAATGTCGCTGATGGAATTGCTCATCGCGCCATTGCCTAAGGTTTCCTGTAATCCGGCAACGGAAGGGCCATGACATACGCGAGCACAGCAGTCGACATTGTTGGTGTTGAGCACGCCGCGCGCGAACTTTTGCATCACATAGTTGGTCTCATTTCCTGTTCCACGGGAAGAGCCAGTAGTCATGATGGCGCGGGGACCATGAGCATTTTTGATGTCGGATAAGCGTTTTGCGGTGTAGCGAATGGCTTCATCCCAGCTGACGGGCGTGAACTTTCCCCCTTTTTCATAACGGATCAGCGGGCGAGTTAGACGGGGAGTCAGAAGGCGCGTGTCGTTAAGAAAATCCCAACCGTAGTAGCCTTTCAGACATAGCTGGTTTTGGTTGGTCACCCCTTCAGCGGCTTCGGCGCGGATGATTTTGTTATTTTCAACAACAAGCTTGAGCTTGCACCCGGCCCCGCAGTATGGGCATACACTGGTGATTTTTTTCATCAATAACAGACCTGTTAAATGCTGAAATAGCGCGAATTGTAGACGCAGCCACGTGAATAGGTCACGGGCTACGATGTATCGTAGTGACGGGCTGTTAAAGCATTAAGTGTGCCAGAATTGAAAACGTAGTCACGGTAGGGTTGGGCTGCGAAATTAAACGTAAAGTCACTGACGAAACGACATTAATGACGATAAACGTCAGAAAAGATCGCCATTTGCGGTGATCTAAGATCATGAAACATCGGAATAAGATGAAAATCCATGGTGATGGTGATCACAAATTTTAATTTTTCGGCGCTATGCTATGCTTTTAAATAACGAGTCAATCGTTCACGTAAAAACATAAGCGAGGAAAAAAATGGGTATACTTTCATGGATTATTTTCGGTCTTATCGCTGGGATATTGGCAAAATGGATTATGCCAGGCAAGGACGGCGGCGGATTCTTTATGACTATTATTTTAGGGGTTATCGGTGCAGTCGTTGGCGGTTGGATCAGTACATTGCTTGGCTTTGGCAAAGTGGATGGTTTCAACTTTGGCAGCTTTGCCGTGGCGATTATCGGCGCGCTCGTTGTTCTGTTTATCTACAGAAAAGTCAAAAGCTAAATCAAAACAGATATTGAAATAGAGGCCACTTCGTGTGGCCTTTATTTTTTTACCACCAGCCCAATTCGGTGCCGAGTACCACAATAATGGCGACACCAATCATGATGAGCGTTGTTTTTTTCATGGTTATGCTCCCGGTGCGGCGTAGCCGCCAATAAAGAACCAGGATAAAAAAACAACGGCGGAAATGAAGATAATGACAGGAAAAATAATACCAATCCGCATGGTTTCACCAGCCAACGTTATGTGAAGATGAGCCAGAATAACAGGGCTTAATGCGTGACAAAAGCAGTTTTGCCCTCGCGTTTTTTATCCAGGTACATCGCGCTATCAGCGTTATGAAGCGCACAGTTTAAGTCGGTTTCTCGCGGATCGACTTCAATCACGCCTAGGCTGGCGCCAGGATAAAACAGGCTGATAGCGCCAAGCTGATAGTCGCCGCAGAGTTGTTGTTGCAACTGGTCTTTAACCCTTTGCATGCGCGTGTGTTGATCTTCTTCACTTTTTTGTGACAGACCCGCGACGAGAAATTCGTCGCCGCCCAGTCGGCCAAGAATATCGTTTTCACTACACACATGGCGTAAACGTTGCCCAACCTGGATCAAAAATTGGTCACCAACTTCATGGCCAAAACGGTCATTGATCAGCTTGAAATCATCTAAATCAATATAGGCGACGATAATTTTTTGCTGCAAATGGCGAGCCAGCGAAAAGAGGGTTTCCATATTTTCGAAAATGGCCCGACGATTAGGTAATCCGGTGAGCGCGTCGGTGTAGGAGTGTGCAATGAGTGCCGCATTCGCTTCACGTAATTGCGCCACCAGTGACTCTTTTTGAATCGACTGGGCAATCAGACTCGCAAACAGATGCAGGACCTGCTCTCCGCGTTGGCTCAACGTTTGTTGCTGCCGGCTGGTGGCGCAAAGTGTGCCGTAAAATGTCCCATCCGGAAGGTGGACAGGCGTGCTCAAAAAGGTGGTAATTTCCAGCGCGCGTGCGGCGGCACAGTCTGGCCAGCGAGCGGGGACGTTATCACTGTACAGGCAATTTTCTTCGATTGCGCGCTTGCACAACGTTTCATCCCACGGCACCGACAAACCCTCGGGTATATGCATCTGTCGGCTGTTACGTGCATACAGAATATGCTGCAGGCGTGCATCTAAATCGACTTTGGTTAAATAGGTCGACTCCATGTCAGTCACCATTTCCAGCATCTCCAGAAGTTGCCGAACCAGACCCTCAACAGACTGCTCGGTGGCTAATGATTGTGAGACTCTGGCAAGGATCATGTCAGACATGAGAGGTAAATACTCCTGAGTAGTAACAACGACGGTGATGCCTGCATGATAAAACAACACTGTGAAAGATGAAACAAGCCGAACTGTATGAAATGTAAGCGGAGAATGAAAACGCATCAGTAAAACATGGAGGTAGGCGGGCAGTCAGGGTAATCTGCCGCAATAACATTATTTGCAGGAGCGGTCATGAAATCTTTGTTTATTGTGTTGCCAGGTATGCTGATGTTAGCGGGATGTTCGACGCAACCCGATGCACCAATGCCACCGAAAGTGGGTATGGCGAATCCGGCATCCGTCTATTGCCAGCAAAAAGGAGGTTCGCTGACTGCGGTACAAACGCCGCAAGGGGTACGTTCTGACTGCAAGCTCCCCGGTGGAGAAGTGATCGACGAATGGGCGCTTTGGCGCAGAGATCACCCGGCTAAAACGCAGTGAGAGCCTGCTACCATTGACGTAGCCACTCGGCCAGCACGAGAGCGTGGTTTTGATGCGTATTTTTTGCCGCATACAGTAGCGTGACGGTCTGTTGACGCGCGATGTCAGCAAGCCGTTTCCCTTCCTGCTGCTGTTGAGCAAGCTCGGCGCGGTATTGTTCTGCGAAATGTTTAAAATCAATAAGTTCAGCATGAAATGCTTTGCGTAATTCAGTCGAGGGCGTGAGCGCTTTATTCCACTCATCGCAGGCCAGGTCGGTTTTTTTTAACCCCCGTGGCCACAGTCTGTCGACCAGAACGCGATAACCATCATTTTGTTCAGCCGGGTCATACACGCGTTTACATTGAATATTCATTTCTCAATCCGCTCCGTTATGTCACCGAATGGAGACGTTTTATTATCGTCTTTACGGTACATTAAGATCGTAAAACGTGACCATTATAGCATTTTGTCGCGACTGACTCCCAATTTAAGGGATTGTGAAAACAACAAAATATCGGTAGGGTGAGGCTCCTTATGTTGTCCCTTATTGTCTGGACACAAGGAAACTCTCATGGACATTTCCCCTGTAAAAAATACACTTCGCATTGCGCTGGTCGGTGACTACAACCCTGACATTGTCGCGCATCAGGCGATTCCCCTTGCTATTGATGACGCTGCCGCGGTGCTGGAATTAATGGCGGATTACGACTGGCTAACCACATCGGATATTAATAGCGGTGAGGACCTGGTCGGCTATGACGCTATTTGGGTGGTGCCCGGTAGCCCGTATCAGCATCCAGAAGGTGCGCTGACGGCTATTCGTTACGCCCGTGAAAACAGTATTCCCTTTCTCGGCACCTGCGGTGGTTTTCAGCATGCCATCCTCGAATATGCCCGCAACGTGCTGGGTTGGCACGATGCCGCACACGCAGAAACGGATACCGAAGGTCGCATGGTAATTGCCCCGTTGAGCTGCTCGCTGGTCGAAAAAACGGATGATATCGAACTGCGGGCGAATACGCTGATCGCCAGAGCCTACAATCAGGAGGTGATCTCCGAAGGTTATCACTGCAACTACGGCGTATCGCAAGCCTTTGCCGACGAACTGGAGCGTGGGGATTTACGCGTAACGGGCTGGGATGAGGCGGGAGATATTCGGGCCATTGAACTGGTGACGCATCCTTTTTATGTTGGCACGCTCTTTCAACATGAACGGGGTGCCTTGGCGGGGAAACCCGTGCCGCTGGTTCAGGCGATGTTACGCGCGGCGCGCGGATAAAAAGTCGGGCAGGTCTGCAATGAGCCTGCCCCATGCGTTATGGCGAGGTTATCTCACGGCTGCGTCCAGCATACAGGCCAAACACAGCCATCAGCGTCGCTAGCAGGGCGACGCCAATCAACGGTATCTGCCAGTTACCGTTGAGGTCGTGAATTTTGCCCATTAACGGCGGTCCACACGCCGCCAGCAAGTACCCCACAGACTGCGCCATACCGGATAGCGCAGCCGCCTGGTGCGCAGAACTGGCACGAAGTCCGATGAACGTCAGTCCGAGGATCATCGTCGCGCCCGAGCCAAAGCCAAATAAAATCGTCCACAACACGGCCTGGTTGGGTAGCAGCCAGAATCCTGCGGCTGCAATCGCACACATTAATGAGACCAAAGCGGCAATGGCGCGTTGATCCTTCAATTTAAACAAGATTAAAGGGATCAGTAAGCCGGGTGCGGCAGTAGCGAGTTGCAGCAAACCGTGCAGCGAACCCGCCTGCGCCTCGCTGTAGCCATGGCTAATCAAAATAGCGGGCAACCAGCCGATAATCACGTAATAGACGAGTGAGTTGATCCCCAAAAACAGCGTCACCTGCCAGGCGAGGCTGGAGCGCCAGATCCCTCGGGAATGCAACGCGCGCGAGTTACTCATCTTGGCATGGCTCGTCTGGCGATACTGCGGTAGCCAGATAAACAGCGCCAGCAGCGGAAAGACCATCAACATCATCAGCGCACCGCGCCAGCCGAATCCGTTAAGCGCCAGCGGCACCACGATGGCTGAGCCAATGGCGGCCGCAGCTCCCATCGTCAACGAGTACGCCCCGGTAAGTTTTGCGACATGTTGTGAAAAATCACGCTTAATCAGCCCCGGAAGCAGCACGTTGCCTAATGCTATCCCACAGCCAATGAGGGTGGTTCCACCAAATAAGAATGGCGGTGAGGGCAATGAACGTATGGCAATACCGGCGCAAATCAGCAGCATGGCGGCAAACAGACTGCGCTCAATACCCCATCGACGGGCAACGCCCGCCGCCAGGGGGGAAACTAACGCAAAGGCCAGCAGCGGCAGAGTAGTCAGAAGCCCCGTCTGGGCGGTCGTCAGCGCGTAATCTGCGCGAATGGCATCCAGCAGTGGCGCAGCACCGGTAAAGGTAACGCGAAGCGTGGTGGCGATCATCAGGATACCCGCAATCAGCAACGCACCTTGTTTGCCGCGGGGGGAAGGGGAATAGGTCATCTTTTTCTCTTATCGTCAGGCGAGGCGATACCTTACCGTTTTTACACCATGGATGAATCAAGCTAAAATGACAGATTATCGCTAAAATCGGACAACGTTATGCTGGGACTGAGGCTGGACGGGTATGAACCGGATCGCTATCACGATGCCGCTGTGGCTTTTTGTATTCAGGCTCAGGAAGATGAACTCTTCAGCCCGCTGCATCAGCACCGTAAAGGCCAGTTGATCCTGGCATTGCATGGCGCGATTACCTGTGAAGTTGAACACGCCATGTGGATGGTGCCACCCCAGTACGCGGTGTGGATCCCAGGTGAGATCCCTCACAGTAATCACGTCACCGTTGGCGCTGAGCTGTGTTTTTTGTTTATTGAACCGCAGGCGGTGGTGATGCCTGAACGTTGCTGCACGCTGAAAATATCACCACTCTGCCGGGAACTGATTCTTTCGCTGGCGACCAGAACCGATGCCCAGCGGCTGGAGCCGTCAACGCAGCGGCTGACGCAGGTCTTGTTTGATGAACTTCCGCAGCAACCGCAGGAGCAAATGCAGCTGCCGGTTTCCGATCATCCGAAAATTCGCAGGATGGTCGCAACGATGGCGCAGGAGCCCGCGCAATGGCAGACCTTGGGCCAGTGGGCTAGCGTGTTTGCGATGAGCGAACGCAATCTTGCCCGGCTGGTGGTGAAAGAAACCGGGCTGAGTTTTCGCCGCTGGCGTCAGCAACTACAGTTGATTCTGGCATTACAGGCGCTGGTTGATGGTCGTAACGTCCAGCAGGTCGCCCACATGCTGGGTTACGATTCAACAACCGCCTTTATCACCATGTTCAAAAAAGGCCTGGGTCAAACTCCAGGCCGTTATCTGACGGGGCTGGCTACTGTTTCCCCACAATCAGCGAAACCAGACCCGCGGCGATGAGCGGCCCCACAGGGACGCCGCGAAAAAGCGCAACGCCCAGTACCGTACCGACCAGCAACCCGGCGACTAACTGCGGCTGACTGCCCATCAGCGTGACGCCACGTCCACCCAGCCAGGAGACGAATACGCCGATAGCAATGGCGACCAGTGACTTCCAGTTTACGAAGGAGTGAATGAGCGTGGAGGGCGGTAGCGTTCCGCTGGCGATCGGTGCCATCACGCCAATCGTCAGGATAATAATCCCGACAGTCAGGCCCTGTTTTTCAATCCACGGGAAAAAGGTGTTCAGCGGGGTGACACGGACAATAATCAGCACCAGGATTGAAACGGCGACAGTGGTGTTGTGGCTGACAAAGCCCAGAGCTGCCAGTCCGAGTAGGATCAGCAGAGTGACATCAAACATCGTAGTTTCCTTGCCAAAAAAGATAAGCCTGCTTACTGTACGCGCAAATGCGTGGTGGAACAGGCTTTTTTAGTGATGTATACGCTATTTGGGCGAACGCATAACCGTGCGTTTCTGTGCCAGTAACGGGGCGTTATAGCATGTTATTGCGTGCGGCGAAACGTGACTAACTCCGGTTGCGCAATGCGCAGGTAATCTTGGGTGTCCATAATGACCGATTTTTCCAGCACCCCGGCGTTAAAGGCAATCTCATCAAAACGCTCGAACAAGAGTGGATCGGCGACCAGCTTGAGCTGAGGATGGAAGCTGAAGGGAGGAATGGCGCCAAAGACGCATCCCGTCAGTTCATCCACTTCAGCAGGGCTTGCCAGGGAGGCCCTCAAGCCGCCAAGATGGCTGGCGAGCTGGCTCAGATCAGCCTGTTGATCGGCAGAAAGAATAGCAAGCACATGCTGATTGACGCCATTGCCTTTCACTTTACACACCAGGGCTTTTGCACCCTGACCCAAGGCTGTGCCACGAATCTCTGATACCGCCTCGCATTTGCCGACGGCGTCGTGGCTGACCACGCGGTACGTTGCGCCGTGTTCCGACAATAACGCGACCAAACGTTGATGGGTTACATTACCTGTATTTACTTCCGTCATGTCTTACTCCTGATACCACAATAAAAATCCTGCGCAGAAAAAGTATCACGAACGAGGGTGCTTTTTCTGTTTGTTGAGATACAGCTGGGCGTCAGAGGCTTTGTAAGCATCGTTAATGGTGTCACCCGGCTGCATATTATAAATGCCGGCGGAAAAGCTAACGGAGGTCCCCGGCGCAATAATGTGTAAGTTCTCGTCGATCCGTTCCAGCAACTGAGGAGTGAGCTCGGCAGGATAATCGATCAGAATCATGCAGAACTCATCGCCCCCGAGGCGAATAGCATAATCACTTTTGCGGATCGCGTTTTGAATCGCTTTGGCCAGAATAGTGATAATACGATCGCCTTCCTGGTGTCCCAGCGTGTCATTAATGGTTTTTAGCTTGTCACAATCAATAGCGATAAATGTCACCCGCGTTCCGGCGTTGACCAGTTGCTGCAAACGTTGCTCAAGCGTTGGCGTTAAGATTTTACGGTTGTACAACCCGGTCATCGCATCGCTGATATTTTCGCGCCGGACGTTATGATACAAACGAAAGTGGGTTCTGACCAAATTCAGCAGTAGCGCGGTTGCCAGCAGGTAAAAAGCGAAAATTTTCCAGGAAGAGACAATAAAGTACATTAAATCAAGGGAGAGTGTGATCCGTATTCCGCCGGGAATATCATTAACATATTGCACATACTGGAACAGGTTTGATTCACTCTGGTTGATGACGATCTCTTTTCCTGAACTGACGTCAGACAACGTGACGTTCAGATAACGCCAGACGAGGGGACGATCGCTGGTATAAAAAATATGCCGCAGATTGTCCTTGTTCACATCGACCATCACGACGCCTTTGAGTTTACCGGCGTAATAGACCGGGGTGATAAAGCTCATGACTTTTTCTTGCGTCAGATCATCCTCATAAATACTGGAAATGACGGTGCGGCCGGTAAAAACATCATCGATATCGTTCTGGTGAATTCCCAGCGTGCCTTTTTGCAAAAAAGACCAATGATTCATCGTGAACTGATTAGAGTTAATCAGGTTGTAGAAATAGATATAGTTATTATTTAAATCAATGTAATAACGAAATTTATACTCCAGTGTGGCTAATCCGTGGCCGTAATCGACCAGTTCACGATTGACGTTGACCGCCTGGTCGAAAGCGGGCAACAAGAATATGTCATCAAGTTGTTCAATACAGTTTGCTGAGTGGGTCTGTAAAGTACCGCGTAACGGCAGGTAGCTATGTGAGGTGAGATTCAGCCCGTACGTGCCGTTAACGTGCTCAAATGCCTGGCACAGTGCTTTTCGTTGTTCAGCAGAAACAGGGGCTTTGGGCGATGAAAAACGGCGCATTAAATGGGCGGCAATACTCTGATTAGTGTATTTATCATACAGGAAAGAAGAGTCGGCTTTCTCAATGACATAACGCATATAGGCGTTCATTGCCCGATCGCTGGCAATCAGTTCGTACACCAGAAAAGAAGAGGTCAAAACAATAACGCTTACGGAGATAAAGTGCCGGAGCGCTTTATGATGAAATTTCATAATGTTTTTCAGCCCTGTAAGTCCGATACTTCAGTTTATCACACGCTAAACGTCCACTCTAACGGTATGGGAATGACCCATTGTTGGCTATTTTTGTAATAAAAATCATTCGTACTCTTCACCTTTAATCTTTAATGTTGTATTTATAATGCAACTTATAGAAAAGGAGACAGGCCGATGAGTACGATGGAAAAAGCAGGCCATACATTTCTGGCCAGCCTGGGGAAAACCCGCCTGCGCCCGGGGGGGATAGAAGCCACAGAATGGCTGTTCAGCCAGTCGCAATTGACGTCAGACAGTCAGGTGCTTGAAGTGGCGTGTAACATGGCGACCACGGCGATTGAACTGGTGCAACGCTTTGGCTGCACTGTATACGCCATTGATATGGATAAAAATGCGCTGGTTAAGGCGAGAAATAACGTCGCTGTCCATGGGCTGGAAAATCACATTCATGTCATGGCCGCTAATGCGAATACTATTCCTTTCGCCGACAACAGTTTTGAGGTGGTGATTAATGAAGCCATGCTCACGATGTACGGTGATAAGGCTAAGACGAAGTTGATCGCGGAATACCATCGGGTACTGAAACCTGGTGGACGCTTGTTAACCCATGACATTATGTTTACGGCGCAAAAACTGGGAGAGGGCGATCAAAACCAGCTTCAGCAGGTTGTGAAGTCAAATGTGAGTCCACTGACGCAGCAAGGCTGGCGCGATCTATTTCTGGGCGCGGGATTTGAACAGGTGCTACAGCAAAATGGTGAAATGTCGCTAATGTCGCCGCAGGGGTTAATTCGTGATGAGGGATTTAACGGTGCCCTTAAAATTGCTTATAACGGACTACGCACGCATGAGAATCGCCAGCGTTTTCTTAAGATGTTCCGTTTTTTCCGCGCACAGCGTCACCAACTCAACTATATCGCCTGCTGTTCCGTAAAGGGTAAATAAAAAGGATAAAGGGATGAATCTGGATAAAATGAAACATCAGCACGTTGATATTCTCGAAAAAATATCTTTTCTACGTACGTTAAGCCAGTCCGGGGTATCATCCAATGCGATGAAAGTATGCGGGATACTTACAACAGCAGGCTGGCAACTATCTTGACACTTACCGCAGGTGCAAAAGGTCATTCCTGAGTTGACTAATTATCACTGGTTCAGCGGTTATGGTGAAGTGATCAATAACCTGGTCACTAAATGCTGGCAGGAAGAGGCGTTCGCAGATCTACAGTTACGGAAAGTGAAACGATAGTCACATTTTTTATGATTTTCGCAGTGTGATGCTTGCGGTATTCAAAAAAATGGTTAATGTTTTCGTAAAAATGAGCTTTGTATATCCAACGTTAATGATCATAAAAATTCTTGTCATAAAGCGGTTTTTTTTATGTAGGATTTAAATAGAGGCTAACGAATAAGTAAGAAATACAGGGAGGAATACGATGGAAGCAAGTACATTTTTAGAACATCAGGAAAACGATACGCTGAATGTACGACGAGTAAAAGCCTTTTACCAGGCTGCAAGGGAAAAGAATAAAGAGGATTTATCGCAGTTACTGACTGATGAAGCGGTTTGGAATGTTTCACCTGGATTTCCCTTTGGGGGAGTTTACTGCGGCATGGCTGAAATTTATGGCATTTTTTATCCAAATTTGTCCGGTAGCCTCAATTCTTTTGGAGCCATCCCGGATGTTTTCATCGATGGTGGGGATGTCGTTACTGTACTAGGATTTTACAAATTTACCAAAAATGAAGAGGACTCTCCAACACTAGCCCGTTTTTCACATACGTGGAGAATAGCTCCCGATGGTCGCATCAACGGGGTATGGCAGGTTGCCGATTCTGCACAGTTTCACCCAGCAGGTTAAGCTACGCAATTCACTATTTCCGACAATGCAAGAGATGGTAGTCCCCCCGAAAAGCAGTGTGATTATAGAACGATTGCCAGTCGTGGCGGATTGCACTTCTCTAGGAGAGCGGCTCAAAGTGTTTAATCTAAATCCAGCCACATGTCTGCTTCTTCAAACATTTCCTGAAAAGTGCGGCTTATTATGTTGAAAAAACATCTCTCTCGATCAGCAGCTTATCCGCAAGCCATCAGCAGCTTATGTCATGTGTGCATCGTGTTCACATTTCAGGGAGGGGGTACTGCTTGTTGTCGAGTCTTCACTATCACCTTGTGATGGTTCGCTGCTGATATGTGCAATGGATGGTGAATTCCGGATCAAGCGCTATCGACTTCACCCGGAACCGCATCTGATCATTCGGGAGAACGGGAGAAGGGAGGATTTGCCAGCAGACGATGATGGCGACAATTCTTCACACCCTGTATTCGGGGTGATCACCTACATTATCAATAATGCCAGGACCGCAGAGTTTGATGATTGCCCGGTGATGTAAGTGCCGAAATTTTGCAATGTAGTTGATGCACTGCGTCGGGTTTTTTCCCCTATAACTCCCCGTGCAGAAAACAGACATAAAAAAACCAGCCGTAAAGGCTGGTTCTTAAACGAGTTTTTGGTAGGCACGAGAGGATTTTAACCTCCGCCCCTCGACACCCTATGATAGAGAATCAAGAAAATAAATTCCCCCCAAAACCAAACTTAACATGTTGATCTCACAAACAAATTTTAATCATATTAAATTGAGAGAATCAGCCAGTAAATGTTGTGTAACTGACGGATTTATATGGTTTAACTGTTAGTGCTTGAAGTCTGCTTATGAAACAGTTCCCGGAACACCGGATAGATATCATCCTGGTCACGGATATGCTGCATGGCAAAGTTATCAAAGGTCGATTGCAGATGCTCGTACTCACGCCATAAGGTCTGGTGCGCGCGGCGGGTGATTTCGATATAGCTATAATATCGCACCACCGGCAGCAGTTTTTTCGCTAGAATCTCATGGCACAACGGTGAGTCATCCGCCCAGTTATCGCCATCTGATGCCTGCGCCGCATAGATATTCCACTGGGCAGGATCGTAACGATCTTTCACCACTTCATCCATCAACTTCAGCGCGCTGGAGACGATGGTGCCCCCGGTTTCCTGAGAGTAGAAGAACTCATGCTCGTCCACCTCTTTTGCCTGGGTATGGTGGCGAATGTAAACCACTTCCACGTTCTTGTAGGTACGGCTTAAGAACAGATACAGCAGAATGTAAAACCGCTTGGCCATATCTTTCGTTGACTGATCCATCGAGCCGGAAACGTCCATCAGACAGAACATCACCGCCTGGCTGGAAGGATCGGGTCGTTTCTCATAATTTTTATAGCGTAAATCAAAGGTATCGATAAACGGGACGCGTTCAATTTTTGCCCGCAGTTCAGCAATCTCTTTGCGTAGGCGTTCTTCCTCCAGCAACTGCGCCGGTTCTGTATTGGCGATGGTCTCCAGGTCAGCTTCAAGCGCGTGCAGCTCCCGACGTTTACCTGCCGTCATCGCCGTGCGGCGCGCCAGTGAGTTTTGTAGGGAACGCACCACGCTGATATTGGCTGGCACCCCGTTGGAGGTGAAGCCCGCACGGTGGGTTTTGTATTCCGTTAACTGACGTTGCTGATTTTGCTTCAGATTCGGCAGTGCCAAATCTTCAAACAGCAGATCCAGATACTCATCTTTAGAAATTTGAAACACGAACTCATCCTGGCCTTCTCCATCCTGGCTGGCCTGGCCTTGCCCGCTTCCCGAACCCCCGCCGCCGCCCTGAGGGCGTTCTATACGGTCGTTCTGCACAAAATGGTCGTTACCCGGATGTACGCGATGGCGCAGGCCTCCACGCCCCTGATGGAACATCGGTTCGCTAATATCATCGGTTGGGATAGAGACAGACTCGCCACTATCGACATCAGTCACCGAACGCTTATTAATGGCTTCGGAGATCGACTGTTTAATTTGTGATTTATAACGGCGCAAGAAGCGCTGGCGGTTAACCGTGCTCTTGTTTTTACCGTTAAGACGTCGGTCTATGAACCAGGTCATATGCCCCCCGTACTGCCAACTGTTCGCCATGTCTGTAAGTGCCGGATGGCGCTGGCGCTTATCCGGCCTACGGAACATTGTTTTGCATGCCCGGTAAGCGCATGCGCCACCGGGCACTTATGTTAAGACGATTTACGTACGCGCAAATACCATTCGCACAGTAAACGCACCTGTTTACGCGTGTAGCCTTTTTCCATCATGCGGTCGACAAAATCGTCGTGCTTTTTCTGCTCGTCAGTTGAGGTTTTAGCGTTAAACGAAATGACCGGCAGCAACTCCTCGGTGTTGGAGAACATTTTCTTCTCAATAACCGTGCGCAGTTTTTCGTAACTGGTCCAGTTTGGATTACGACCGCTGTTATTCGCTCTGGCGCGCAGAACAAAGTTGACGATCTCGTTACGGAAATCTTTCGGGTTGCTGATACCCGCCGGTTTTTCAATTTTTTCCAGTTCTGAATTCAGCGACTCGCGGTCAAACAGCTGACCGGTATCCGGGTCACGGTATTCCTGATCCTGGATCCAAAAATCCGCATAGGTGACATAACGGTCAAAAATGTTCTGTCCATACTCGGAGTAGGATTCCAGATAGGCGGTCTGGATCTCTTTGCCAATAAATTCAGCGTATTTCGGGATCAGATAACCTTTCAGGAACTCGAGATAACGTTCGGACTGCTCCTGCGGGAACTGCTCGCGCTCAATTTGCTGCTCCAGAACATAGAACAGGTGCACCGGGTTGGCCGCCACTTCTACATGGTCAAAGTTAAACACGCGGGAGAGGATCTTAAACGCGAAGCGCGTTGACAGACCGTTCATCCCCTCATCGACTCCGGCGTAATCCCGGTACTCCTGGTAGGATTTCGCTTTCGGATCGGTGTCTTTCAGGCTCTCGCCATCGTAAACGCGCATCTTCGAGTAGATGCTCGAGTTTTCTGGCTCTTTCAGGCGAGAAAGAATGGTAAAGCGAGACAGCGTTTCCAGCGTACCCGGTGCGCACGGCGCGTGGGTCAATTCACTGTGATTAAGCAATTTCTCGTAGATCTTGATCTCTTCGGAAATGCGTAAGCAATACGGAACCTTCACGATGTATACGCGGTCAAGGAAGGCTTCGTTATTTTTGTTGTTACGGAACGTCACCCATTCAGATTCGTTTGAGTGGGCAAGAATGATGCCGTTAAACGGCAGGGCAGAAATACCTTCTGTCCCGTTGTAGTTACCTTCCTGCGTTGCGGTCAGCAGAGGATGTAGCACTTTAATCGGTGCTTTAAACATCTCCACGAACTCCATAATCCCCTGGTTAGCCCGGCACAGTGCGCCGGAATAGCCGTAGGCATCCGGATCGTTCTGGGCGTGGTGTTCGAGTTTACGAATATCCACTTTGCCGACCAGCGCGGAAATGTCCTGGTTGTTCTCATCGCCCGGTTCCGTTTTGGCGATAGCGATTTGTTCCAGAATAGACGGCCACACTTTAACCACGCGGAATTTGGTGATGTCTCCACCAAAATCATGCAGACGCTTCGCGGCCCATGGCGACATAATGGTGCCAAGATAGCGACGTGGGATCCCGTACTCTTTCTCCAGGATTTGTGCATCTTCCTGCGGATTAAACAGGCATAACGGGTGATCGTTAACCGGGCTGCGTTCACCGTTGGCGCTCAGGACATAAATCGGTACCCTCTGCATCAGCGACTTCAGTCGCTCAGCAAGAGAGGATTTTCCTCCCCCTACAGGCCCCAGCAGATACAGGATCTGCTTCTTCTCTTCCAGCCCCTGCGCCGCGTGCTTCAGATAGGAGACAATCTGTTCAATCGCGTCTTCCATGCCGTAAAACTCTTCAAACGCGGGATAACGTGCAATAACCCGGTTAGAGAAGAGTCGAGAAAGTCGAGGTTCATGGGCAGTATCGACCATGACAGGCTCACCAATAGCCATTAATAGCCGCTCTGCCGCGTTGGCATAAGCACTGCGATCTTGCCGACAAGTGGTAAGAAACTCCTGCAGCGTGAACTCTTCGTCCTTGGCAGCTTCATAACGCTGGCGATAGTGATCGAATATATTCATGGTATGCCGTCCTTTCGTTTTTTAGCACATGTTAAGAGCCGTTCATATGAATAGTAGAGGCCCCTGAAGAGGTAAACTGAACGACGTCGCTGCTGGAAAAATAAGCAACTCTCATGCCATTTTGATGGTCAGAAGATCAACGTATTCGGTGATACACCTTCTAAAATTAAGCGTAGATGGCATTTGCAAAACTTGCCTGCGCGCGCAAACGAATTTCAATGGCATATCAATAACTCATCGGCAAAAAATAGACATCTTATGTAAAGAAATAGGGCGGAATTCATGCCTTGTTCATCGGACTGCAAGTAAAATGTCATCACTCGCTGAGAAATTAGAGGGTTACATAACGAGATGAATACGTAAAATAGTTGGGCTGTCACGCAATGACGGTTACACTTTGGGTGCTTTACATTTGAATAAGGAATTATGGACTGTGACCAAACTCAAACTTCTGGCACTTGGCGTGCTTATTGCCACTTCTTCCAGCGTAGCACAAGCAGAAAGCGACCTGTCGCTGGGCGCGGGCGTTGGTGTGGTTGAGAACGCTTATAAACAATACGATAACGACGTTTACCCGGTACCTGTAGTGACCTATGACAGTGAGAACTTCTGGTTCCGTGGGCTGGGGGGCGGTTACTACCTGTGGAATGACAATACCGATAAGTTGTCTGTCATGGCTTACTGGTCACCGATGTACTTTAAACCGGGCGACAGCGATAACAGTCAATTGCGTCGACTGGATAAACGTAAGAGTACCATGATGGCCGGTCTGTCTTACGTCCACAATACGCAATACGGCTTCCTGCGCACCAGCCTTGCGGGAGACGCGCTGGACAACAGTAATGGTATCGTCTGGGATCTGGCGTGGTTATATCGTTACACTAACGGTGGCCTGACGCTGACGCCGGGGATCGGTGTCGAGTGGAACAGCGAAAACCAAAACGAATACTATTATGGTGTATCGCATCATGAATCCTCTCGCAGCGGCCTGCGTAGCTACGATCCAAATAGCAGCTGGAGCCCGTACCTGGAGCTGAGCGCAAATTATAACTTCATCGGCAACTGGAGTGCATACGCGACGGCGCGTTATACCCACCTGTCTGATGAAGTGACCGACAGTCCGATGGTAGACAAATCTTGGACGGGTCTGATCTCTACGGGTATTACCTACAAGTTCTGATAACTGACCATTCTGAACAGAAGCCCGCATTACAGCGGGCTTTTTTTGTCTGCTGGCAGGCCGGGCAACAAATAGCCCAAACGATGATGGTGCAATTTGTGCACCATTACAGGACACATGCGCACTGTTTTGCTTTACTGTGGTGCAAAATACAGGAGAGTGCGATGACAGATAAACAGGTGATGTTTACCGGGCAGGCCACGCTTCCTGCTATCGGGCAGGGGACGTGGTATATGGGTGAAAACGCCCATTGCCGGGGAGCTGAAGTAGCGGCGCTGCGTGCTGGACTGGATCTGGGTTTGCGCCTTATTGATACTGCAGAAATGTACGCTGATGGTGCAGCGGAAGAGATTGTCGGCGAGGCGTTATTGGGGCGACGCGATGACGCTTTTCTGGTATCAAAAGTTTATCCCTGGAATGCTGGGGGCCAGAAAGCCATCGCGGCCTGCGAAGCGAGCCTGCGGCGACTGAAGACCGATTATCTGGATCTCTACTTACTGCATTGGACGGGTAATTTTTCATTTGCAGAGACGGTTGAGGCGATGGAAAAGTTGATCGCGCAAGGGAAAATCCGCCGCTGGGGCGTTTCTAACCTCGACTATGAAGACATGCAGGCGCTATGGCAGGTTACTGGTGGACAGCAGTGTGCCACGAATCAGGTGCTGTATCATCTGGCGTCACGCGGCATTGAGTTTGATTTGCTGCCATGGTGTCAGCAACGGCAGATACCGGTCATGGCCTACAGCCCGTTGGCCCAGGCAGGGCGTTTACGCAGTGATTTGCTCACTAATCCGGTGGTGAGTGAGATTGCGCTCGCGCACAAGGCCAGCGCCGCGCAGATTTTATTGGCGTGGGTTATTCGACAACCGGGAGTGATAGCCATTCCGAAGGCGGCAAATGTCGCACACGTTGAGCAGAATGCCGCAGCGCTAAATATGACGCTTTCTGACGAGGAGTTGATGTTGTTAGACTCGGCTTTTCCTGCCCCAGCAGCTAAAACACCGCTAGATATGGCCTGATAAAACGCCAGTTGCCATCAGGCAACTGGCAAAATCTTAGCGCTTAGCAACACGAATTGTTTGTGCCAGGCGAGAAGGTTTCTCAGCGGTGGTTTTCTGCGGCACGGTCGCGTAAGCGGTTTCTACGCAGACAAATGTTTTGTACCCGTCGTCCGGCATGTCACCCATGCTGACAGACAGGGCCGGCCCTGGGTTCCAGCCGACAACGTTCAGATGGTGATGGTGTACGACGTCGATGTTGCGGTTCAGTGAATCGTCATGGATGACGCTGCACGCTTCCGGGTTCAGATACACGCGGTCGGTGCGGTCCGGGAACGTCTGGATACCGTCAGCCAGGACATCTTCTTTCGCATCGTTAACTTTATCGATCAGACAGTCACCAAGGCCACTCACTTTCACCGCTGCAATGTCACCGACGTTAAAATAGGTGTGCAGCGCGGAGGTGGTTTCAAATTCACCGTGGGCTTCCAGTTCTATTTCACAGGTAGCACCCACTTTGAAACGCGCTAACAGCGTAAACTCATGCGGCCAAAGCTGACGCGTTTCAGCACTGCTTTGCAGTTCAAACGTCAGAACCACACCGCTATCATCTTCGTTGTGCGCTTTCAGCGTCCACGGCAGATTACGGGCAAAACCGTGCGAGGGAAGCCCTGGCTGTGCCGCCGGGCCAAACCATGGCCAGCAAATAGGGACGCCACCACGCAGCGCTACGCCCGTTTTAAACGGCGTATTGTTGCTTAACCACAGGACCTCATCTTCGCCGGTCGGTTTCCATGACAGAAGATGCGCGCCCTGTAGGGCGAAAGAGGCTTTCACCTGCGGGTGATCGACCACCACGACCTCCAGTTCATCCAACTGACGACGGGAGAGGACAGGGGAAATTTGTTCGATTATCGGAAGTGCAAAAATTTTATTAATCATTACGCAATCCTGTTTACCCTAAATAATTCGAGTTGCAGGACAAAACGGTTAACCGTTTTGAACAGCGCTTGCTGCAGCCAACACACCTGTAACTTGAAGTATGACGGGTATATCTTTGAGCAAAAAAAAGAGCGACCTGAGTCGCTCTTACAGATTACCGTTTCATCTCAACTTATTTGGAGATGTGAGCAATCAGATCCAGAACTTTGTTTGAGTAGCCGGTTTCGTTGTCGTACCAGGATACCAGTTTCACGAAGTTGTCGTTCAGTGCGATACCTGCTTTAGCATCGAACACGGAAGTGCAAACTTCACCGTTGAAATCGGTAGATACAACGTCGTCTTCGGTGTAACCCAGAACGCCTTTCATCGGGCCTTCGGAAGCAGCTTTGATTGCTTTCTTAATTTCTTCGTAAGAAGCAGCTTTTTCCAGACGAACGGTCAGGTCAACAACGGATACGTTCGGAGTAGGAACGCGGAACGCCATACCAGTCAGTTTGCCATTCAGTTCTGGCAGTACTTTACCTACTGCTTTAGCAGCACCGGTAGAGGACGGGATGATGTTCTGTGCTGCGCCACGACCGCCGCGCCAGTCTTTGTGAGACGGGCCATCAACGGTTTTCTGAGTCGCGGTGGTCGCGTGAACGGTAGTCATCAGACCTTCGATAATACCGAAGTTGTCGTTGATAACTTTAGCCAGCGGAGCCAGGCAGTTAGTGGTGCAGGAAGCGTTAGAAACGATGTCCTGACCTTCGTATTTGTCAAAGTTAGCGCCTTTAACAAACATCGGAGTGTTGTCTTTGGACGGGCCAGTCAGAACCACTTTTTTCGCGCCAGCAGTGATGTGCTTACGAGCGGTTTCGTCTGTCAGGAACAGGCCAGTAGCTTCAGCAACTACGTCAACACCAACTTCGTCCCATTTCAGGTTAGCCGGATCACGTTCAGCGGTAACACGGATTTTTTTACCGTTTACGATCAGATGACCGTCTTTCACTTCAACGGTACCGTTGAAACGGCCGTGAGTGGAGTCATATTTCAGCATGTAAGCCATGTAGTCAGCGTCTAACAGGTCGTTGATTGCAACGATCTCGATGTCAGAACGTTCTTGAGCAGCACGGAAAACAATGCGACCGATACGGCCAAAACCGTTGATACCTACTTTGATAGTCATATATTCCACCAGCTATTTGTTAGTGAATAAAAGGTTGCCTGTAAAATTACAAAAACCTTACGCAGCGTCAAGCGGAATCGTGTCAATCATTGCGACAAATCAATCTGCTGCCTAAGCTTTGCGCAACTGACTCGCCTCACTCTTCCTTTGGGCTTGAAACCACATGGGGGCGGCGGCCCGAATTTTAAAGGGCAATCAAGATAAAAACGTGATTGCTATCACGATTTATAGGCTGCCATTTCGCAATGATCAAGTTTAGAACAAAAGTTCGCCCTGCGGTGTTAATGTTTTGTTAGAATCTGTCTCGCAATGTGAGTTTAGATAAAGCGAGATGTGAGCAAATGGCTAATCAACCTTCTCCAGAAGACCTAAAGAAAAATTTATCCGAAATGCAGTTCTATGTGACACAAAATCATGGGACAGAACCGCCATTTACCGGGCGTTTGCTGCATAACAAGCGGGACGGTGTTTACCACTGCCTGATCTGTGACAAACCGCTGTTTCGTTCTGATACAAAATACGATTCTGGCTGCGGCTGGCCTAGCTTTTACGAGCCTGTCAGTGAAGAGGCGATTCGTTACATTAAGGATACGTCACACGGCATGCAGCGCATTGAAATTCGTTGCGGCAACTGTGATGCGCATCTGGGACATGTCTTCCCGGACGGTCCAAAACCTACCGGTGAACGCTACTGCGTCAACTCAGCGTCTTTGAACTTTACCGACGATGAAAACGGTGAGCAGACTAAAGGCTGAAGAAACGATTCAGCAAATTATTCTACGGGAGTGGGTTTAAGATGAATCTTGATGAGATGATTAACAGCATGACGCCGGAAGTTTATCAGCGCTTATCGACGGCCGTTGAGCTGGGAAAATGGCCGGATGGCGTCGCGCTGACGGCAGAACAAAAAGAGAACAGCATGCAACTGGTGATGTTATGGCAGGCGCGTAACAATATCGATGCGCAGCATATGACTATCGACACCAACGGTGAGATGGTCATGAAGAGTAAGCAGCAGCTGAAAGTTGAATTTGGGATAACGCCTGAGCCGATTGCGACGTTCAAATCCTGATTGTGGAAACAACATGAATTCGCAGGTCCGGCACGGCTTACCGTAACGGACCTGCAAAGTCTTACTTCTTGTTCATCATCGCCTTAAGGTCGGCAAACGGGTTGTATTTCGCCTCGCCGACGTCTTTCTGCGCATCTTCGCCTGCCACCACGGTAGAACCATACTGATCCACTTCGGTGTATTTCGAGTGCTCATGATCGTGGCAATACAGGCATAACATCTCCCAGTTACTGCCATCTTCCGGGTTATTGGAATGGTCATGATCGATATGGTGTACCGTCAGTTCGCGCAGGTTGGAATACACGAACTCGCGCGAACAGCGCCCGCAGACCCAGGGGAACAGTTTAAGCGCCTTTTCCCGGTATCCGACTTCCAGACGGGCGTAATTTTTAGGGATAAAAGCCATAAAACCTCGTGCTCCTGTAGAACATGAAAAGCTGCGCCAACGTCAGGCGCAGCAGATGGCGATAATCATAACCTATTGTGCATGACGTGGGGATCAGTGTTTATTAGTGACCATGTGTAGGCCGGATAAGCTATTTTCACCGCCATCCGGCAATAAACTTAACGCTGAGTTTCTTCCCAGTCTGCCAGCGTATACAGCGTTGCACCCGCAGCGGCCATTTCCATAAACGCCTGCGTGCTGTCCTGAGGCTGAATATTCACCCCTCGACAACCGTCGATAATGACATTCACCGTATAGCCCAGTTCCAGCGCATCGAAGACGGTAAACTTCACGCAGTAGTCGGTTGCCAGCCCCATGATGATGAGGTCGGTAATACGCTGTTGCACAAGCCACGCATTCAGTTCCGTTGCCTGACGGCGACCGTTATCAAAAAATGCGCTGTAGCTGTCAACCTGCGGGTTTTCGCCCTTATAGAACGTCTTATCAATGCCGTACTGATTCAGCAGAGGGTGCAGGGCCGCTCCCTGCGAGTTCTGTACACAGTGATCCGGCCAGAACGTCTGCGCCAGGCCGTCCAGTTGTCCCTGCGTGTAAGGGGCGACCTGATGCTGGCTGGCAAAGCTGCCGTGATTAGCCGGATGCCAGTCCAGACTGGAAACAACCTTCTCACCGCGCAGCGAACACCAGTCAATCAGGCGATTGGCGACATCCACGGTGCTATCACCTTCTGGAACGGCAAGTGCGCCTCCGGCACAAAAATCGTTTTGTAAATCAACCAGCAGTAATGCTCGTGCCATCGTCACTCCTCCTTCAATCATCCGGCGTCAGTTCACCGCGCAGGTTTTGCGTCATCGCGTCACGGATGGCCTGCGTGTCCAGACCCTGGCTCAGCAAATAATGCAGCTTGGTCAGTGTTGCTTCAACGGTCATATCCGCACCGCCAATCACGCCCGCATGTGCCAGCGCATTCCCCGTCGCATAACCGCCCATGTTGACCTTGCCGGACATGCACTGCGTGAGGTTAATGACCACAATACCGCGTGAGCTGGCATCCTCAAGCTCCTTCAGGAACTCTTTATTCTGCGGGGCATTGCCCACGCCGTAAGAACGCAGAATTAACGCTTTGACTGGCTGGCGCAGGAAGTTACGCACCACGTCTGCGGAAATTCCAGGATAAATCGTGACCACGCCAATCGGCTGCGGGGTGATAGGGTGCACAATCAGCTCGCCCGCACCGTGCGGCGCGGGCGGGGTGCCCAAACGACGGATGTGGATCCCGGCTTCCAGTAAAGGTGCAAGGTTAGGTGAAGCGAAGGCGTCAAAACCGTCGGCGTGCGCTTTGGTAGTGCGATTACCACGATACAGTCGGTTATTGAAGAACAGAGTGACTTCATTGATCGGATAATTGGCCGCAACGTACAACGCATTCAGCAAATTGATTTGTCCGTCTGAACGTAGCTCAGCCAGTGGGATTTGTGACCCTGTCACAATAACCGGCTTGCCCAGATTCTCCAGCATAAACGACAGCGCCGAGGCGGTGAACGCCATGGTGTCGGTGCCGTGCAGGATCACAAAACCGTCGTATTCGTCGTAGTGAGCTTTAATATCTTCCGCAATATGCTGCCAGTCTTCTGGCGTCATATCGGAGGAATCCATCAGCGGGACATATTCGTGAATGGTGAAGTCTGGCATCTCAGGGCGGTGGAATTCAGGCATCAATGCCAGTTGACGCTGAAGATGGCCGGAAACCGGAATGTAACCTTGTTCTGAGCGCTGCATACCGATGGTACCGCCGGTATAGGCAACGTAAATCGATTTCTTCTGCATGACTTTTCTTCTGTCTCAAAGAAAAACCCCTCTTCATCCCGAAGAGGGGTCAAGAGTTAGCGGACGTTGGCGCAGGTCAGGCAGAACGCATAACGGTTCTGCGGGTCGTTAAACGCGGCCAGCTTATCACTTTCGGTTTTTACCACGCTTGCCGCAGAGGCCAGTGGTGCCGGGAGCATGGCCTGAATGGCTTCTGGTAGCATAGCGCGAACGGAACCAGACATGCTGTCCATGACCATATCAACGAACGTGGGCTCGTCCTGATAATACTCAATGTGCCACTGTTTCAGTTTCGCCAGTTCTGCCGCTTTTGCTACAGCGTCGTCGAAATCGCCGAGACTGTCGACCAGACCATTCGCTTTTGCATCCTGACCGGTCCAGACGTGGCCCTGGGCGATTTTATCAATCTGCTCTGGCGTTGTCTTACGTGCATCCGCGACCAGCGTGATGAAGCGCTTATAGCCGTTCTCGATGCTCAGTTGCATCATCTGCTGCACTTCCGGCGGTAACGCTTTGGTGACGGAAATATCGGCCAGCGGCGAGGTCGCCACACCGTCGGTATGTACACCAATGGAATCGAGGCTGTTTTCAACGGTGTTGATCACGCCAAAGATGCCGATGGAGCCGGTCAGGGTGCTGGGGTTCGCCACAATGTAGTTTGCCGGGGTTGAGATCCAGTAACCGCCGGAGGCCGCCATGCCGCCCATGGAAACCACCACCGGTTTACCTGCCGCTTTTGCTGCAGCCAGCTCAGCGCGGATCACTTCCGAGGCGCTGACGCTGCCGCCTGGGCTGTTAACGCGCAGGACAATGGCTTTTACCTTCGGATCGAGACGCGCTTCACGGATTTGTGCCGCAGTGGTGTCGCCGCCGACGTTGCCCGGTGTTTCTTCTCCGTCCATGATCGCGCCATTGGCGAAGATTACGCCAATGCTGTCACCGGTATCCGCCGGGGTTTTTAGCGTGTAATCGTAATAGCTGACGGCACTGTAGTTCTTCTCTGTTTTGCTCCAGCCAAACTGTTTAGTCAGCAGTTTTTCCACTTCAGCGCTGGAGGCGAGAGCATCGACCAGTTTATTGTCGAGGGCGTACTTCGCGGTGTCGCCACCCACTTTCGTCAGGCCGTCAAGCATCGCCTGTGCGCCCGGGAACACTTGCTGCGCCGGGATCTGGCGGTTAGCGGCAACGGTATCGAGATAGTTCTGCCACAGCTCGCCAATCCAGCGACTGTCGGCTTCACGTGCGGCCGGGGACATATCGTCGCGAATAAACGGCTCGACGGCGGACTTATAGGTACCGACGCGGAAAACGTGGGTGGAGACTTTTAGTTTATCCAGCAGAGACTTGTAATACAGACCGTTGGTCGCAAAGCCGTGCAGGTCAACCGAACCCTGCGGGGAGAGCCAAATTTTATTGGCAAAGCTTGCGAGGTAATACTGTCCCTGGCTGAAGTTATCGCCCACGGCAAATACCGGTTTTCCACTGTCGCGGAATTCGCGCAGTGCTTTGCCGATATACTGCATGGACGGCTGATCGGCCCCGGCAAAGTTTTTTAAATCCATCACGATGCCGGTGATGTTGCGATCGTCTTTTGCCTGGCGAATGGTGTTAACGATATCGAACAGTGAGTTTTCTTGCAGGCGATCGGAACTGGCGCCAAACAGCTGACGTCCGATGACACTTAAGCGGCTGGTGCTCGAGGGCTTATCGACAATAACGCCGGAGATATCGAGCAGCAGTGCGCCACGCTCCGCGTGTTCGCTGGAGGTGCTACTGCTGACCTGCATCCAGATCCCCACGCCCACCAGGACCAAAAAGATAAAGAACAGGTTCAGTACACATTCGCGGACGAAATTCAGTATTCGCCACGTCCATTTAAAAATTCCGGCAATAAAACGCCACAGGGTTCGCATGTATTCTCCCTACCGATGAACAACACGCCCCCCGTTTTACCGGAGAAGGCGTTAAGATGTGGCTATCGTAATGACCCGGCAGGCAATTGTCAGCAGGAATCACCGCTGGCGCTGTAACAAAATCCGCTCACGTGTTAATTTTGTGAACAAATTTCATTGTTGGAGTTAAGCAAATGGATGCACTCGAATTACTTCTTACCCGCCGTAGCGCCTCTCGTCTTGTTGAACCCGCTCCCGTGGGTGAGCAACTGCAAAATATCCTGCGGGCGGGGATGCGCGCCCCGGATCACAAATCGCTGCAGCCGTGGCGTTTCTTTGTGATTGAAGGTGCAGGGCGTGAGCGTTTTAGCGCCGTGCTCGAAAAAGGGGCTATTGCCGCAGAGGGCGACGAAAAGGCTGTCGAAAAAGCGCGTACTGCGCCGTTTCGTGCCCCGCTGATTATTGCGGTGGTGGCGAAATGTGAAGAAAGTGACAAGGTTCCACTGTGGGAACAGGAAATGTCAGCGGGTTGTGCGGTAATGGCCATGCAAATGGCGGCGATTGCGCAAGGCTTTGGCGGGATCTGGCGCAGCGGTGCATTAACCGAAAGTGCAGTGGTGCGCGAGGCATTTGACTGTCGTGCGCAGGATAAAATTGTCGGCTTCCTCTATCTGGGCACGCCACAGCTTAAAGCATCCACCACGATTAACCCTGCCGATCCGAGCGCATTCGTCCAGTATTTCTGATTTCAGCGGCTAAACTGTCTGGATTATGAGCAAAGACACCCGAATTCAGACAGTCACTCTTACCACATCATGGAATGAGCGCTACCATAGCCCGATTGCAATGACAGGAGATGTCCATGAGCGAGCACGCTATTCGTTTAACGCAATACAGCCACGGAGCCGGTTGCGGTTGTAAAATTTCCCCCAAAGTGCTGGAAACCATCCTGCACAGCGAGCAGGCGAAATTTGTTGATCCGAATTTACTCGTGGGGAATGAAACCCGCGACGACGCGGCCGTGTACGATCTGGGTAATGGCACCAGCGTTATCAGCACCACCGATTTCTTTATGCCGATAGTCGATAATCCGTTTGATTTTGGCCGCATCGCCGCGACCAACGCCATCAGCGATATCTTCGCGATGGGTGGCAAACCGATTATGGCTATCGCGATTCTGGGCTGGCCGCTCGATAAGCTGGCACCGGAAGTCGCCCGTGAAGTGACAGAAGGCGGGCGTTTCGCTTGTCGCCAGGCCGGCATTGCGCTGGCGGGCGGTCACTCTATTGATGCCCCGGAGCCGATTTTTGGTCTTGCCGTGACGGGCGTGGTCCCGACCGAGCGCGTGAAGAAAAACAGCACCGCAGAAGCGGGATGCAAGCTGTTCCTCACCAAGCCGCTAGGCATTGGCGTGTTGACCACCGCCGAGAAAAAATCGCTGCTTAAGCCTGAGCATGTTGGGCTGGCGACGGAAGTGATGTGCCGCATGAATATTGCGGGCGCAGCGTTTGCGGACATTGAAGGCGTGAAAGCCATGACCGACGTGACCGGTTTTGGCCTGCTGGGACACCTGAGCGAAATGTGTCAGGGCGCGGGCGTTCAGGCGCAAATCGTTTACCAGGATATTCCAAAACTACCTGGTGTTGAAGAGTACATCGCGCAGGGCGCAGTGCCGGGCGGCACGCAGCGTAACTTTGCCAGCTACGGGCATCTGATGGGTGAGATGCCGCAGGCGGTACGAGACCTGCTGTGCGATCCGCAAACCTCCGGCGGCCTGCTGTTGGCGGTAACGCCGGAATCTGAGGCTGAAGTGAAAGCGGTTGCCGCGCAGTTTGGCATTGATCTCACCGCGATTGGTGAGCTGGTTGAAGCACGTGGCGGTCGCGCCATGGTTGAGATTCGTTAATTCGATGCGGTTGTTTATTGCCGAAAAACCGAGTCTGGCGCGCGCGATTGCCGATGTGCTCCCTAAGCCACATCGCAAAGGTGATGGCTTTATTGAATGCGGAAATGGGCAAGTGGTGACCTGGTGTATCGGTCACCTGCTTGAACAGGCGCAGCCAGACGCCTACGACAGTCGCTATGCACGCTGGAGTCTGGTCGACTTGCCGATTGTACCGGAAAAGTGGCAACTGCAGCCGCGTCCCTCCGTCACCAAACAGCTCAACGTCATCAAGCGCTTTCTGCATGAGGCCAGTGAAGTCATTCACGCGGGAGACCCCGATCGTGAAGGACAGCTGCTGGTCGATGAAGTGCTGGATTACCTGCAACTGGCGCCGGAAAAGCGTCATCAGGTACAACGGTGTCTGATTAACGACCTTAACCCACAGGCGGTGGAGCGGGCAATTTCTCGTCTGCGCGCCAACAGCGAGTTCATCCCGCTGTGCGTTTCGGCGCTGGCGCGAGCGCGTGCCGACTGGCTGTACGGCATTAATATGACGCGCGCCTATACCATTCTTGGGCGTAACGCGGGTTATCAGGGCGTGCTGTCCGTGGGGCGTGTGCAGACGCCGGTGCTTGGTCTGGTGGTGCGCCGTGATGAAGAGATTGAAAACTTCGTCGCCAAAGATTTCTTTGAGGTCAAAGCGCATATCGTCACACCTGCCGACGAGCGGTTTACCGCAATCTGGCAGCCGAGCGAGGCGTGTGAACCTTATCAGGATGAAGAAGGGCGCTTACTGAACCGTACGCTGGCGGAGCATGTAGTGAAACGCATCAACGGTCAGCCAGCGATAGTCACCAGCTATAACGATAAACGGGAATCAGAATCCGCACCGTTGCCGTTCTCACTGTCGGCGTTGCAGATTGAAGCCGCTAAACGCTTCGGACTGAGCGCGCAAAACGTGCTCGATATCTGCCAGAAGCTGTATGAAACCCACAAATTGATTACCTATCCGCGTTCTGATAGCCGCTATCTGCCGGAAGAACATTTTGCCGGTCGCCATGCGGTGATGAATGCGATTAGCGTGCACGCTCCGGATTTATCTCCGCAGCCTGCGGTTAATCCCGATACGCGTAATCGCTGCTGGGACGATAAAAAGGTTGATGCGCACCACGCGATTATTCCCACTGCGCGTAGTTCATCCATCAATCTGAATGACAATGAAGCCAAGGTGTACAACCTGATTGCGCGTCAGTATCTGATGCAGTTCTGCCCGGACGCGGTATTCCGCAAGTGCGTCATTGAGCTGGATATTGCGAAAGGCAAATTTGTTGCTAAAGCCCGTTTCCTGGCGGAAGCCGGGTGGCGTACGCTGCTGGGTAACAAAGAGCGCGACGAAGAAAACGACGGCACACCGTTGCCGGTGGTGGCTCGTGATGACGAACTACTGTGTGAAAAGGGCGAAGTGGTGGAACGCCAGACCCAGCCGCCACGCCATTTTACCGACGCGACGCTGTTGTCGGCGATGACCGGGATCGCACGGTTTGTGCAGGATAAAGATCTGAAAAAAATCCTGCGTGCCACCGACGGACTGGGAACGGAGGCTACGCGTGCGGGGATTATTGAACTGCTGTTTAAGCGCGGGTTCCTGGTGAAAAAGGGTCGCTATATACACTCGACGGATCCCGGAAAGGCGCTGTTCCATTCGTTGCCAGAAATGGCAACGCGTCCGGATATGACCGCGCACTGGGAGTCGATCCTGACGCAAATCAGTGAAAAGCAGTGCCGCTATCAGGACTTTATGCAGCCGTTGGTGGACACGCTGTATCAGCTGATTGACCAGGCTAAACGTACGCCAGTACGCCGATTCCGCGGGATAACCGCGCCGGCTGGCGTGGAGAAGAAAAAGAGCGCGCCGCGAAAACGTCCGGCGAAAAAAAGCCCGCCTTCAGAGGAGGCAGGCCTGTAATGCGGTCATGACTGATGATTAAATCACACCCTGGCCCAGCATCGCGTCGGCAACTTTCACGAAGCCAGCAATGTTGGCGCCTTGCACGTAGTTGGTTTGTTTGCTTTCACCACCGTACTCGACGCAGGCGTGGTGAATATCCAGCATGATGTGGTGCAGGCGCGCATCCACTTTCTCCGCTTTCCAACCCAGACGCGCGGCGTTCTGCGCCATTTCCAGGCCTGATGTCGCCACGCCACCGGCGTTGGCGGCTTTACCCGGCGCAAACAGTACGCCCGCTTCGAGGAACAGATCGGTGGCTTCGATGGTGGTCGGCATGTTTGCGCCTTCCGCCACGGCCTTGACGCCGTTGGCAATCAGCATCTGCGCAGCGTCCACATCCAGTTCGTTCTGCGTAGCGCACGGCAGGGCGATATCCACCGGCACTGACCACGGTTGCTTACCTTCCAGATAGGTCAGGCCAAACTCACGGGCGTAATCCGCCACGCGGCCATCGCGGCTGTCTTTAATGGCACACAGACGCGCCAGTTTCTCTTTCGTGAAGCCACTCTCGTCAACCACGGTACCGCTGGAGTCGGAAGCGGTCACCACACGGGCACCAAACTCCATGGCTTTCTCAATGGCGAATTGCGCCACGTTACCGGAGCCGGAAACGGCGACACGCATGCCTTCAAAGCCCAGACCATGGCGCTTAAGCATTGCTTCGGTGAAGTACACCAGGCCGTAGCCGGTCGCTTCCGGGCGGATCAGACTGCCGCCGAACGACAGACCTTTACCGGTAAAGACGCAGGCGCTGTTGTTGGAGAGTTTTTTCATCATCCCGGCCATAAAGCCGACTTCACGACCGCCCACGCCGATATCACCCGCCGGAACGTCAGTGTCTGGTCCTAAATGACGGAACAGTTCGGTCATCAGGGACTGGCAAAAACGCATCACTTCGCCTTCGCTTTTGCCTTTTGGATCGAAATCGCTCCCGCCTTTACCTCCGCCCATCGGCAGCGTGGTGAGGGCGTTTTTAAAAGTCTGCTCGAAGCCAAGGAATTTCAGGATCGACAGGTTTACCGACGGATGGAAACGCATGCCGCCTTTGTAAGGACCAATCGCCGAGCTAAACTGTACACGCCATGCGCGGTTAACCTGTACCTGATTACGATCGTCCAGCCAGACCACGCGGAACTGGATCACGCGCTCAGGTTCAACCAGACGTTCCAGCAATGACATTTGACGATAGCGCGGGTTTTGTTCGAGGAACGGCCACAGCGTCGTCATGACCTCACGAACGGCTTGCGCGAACTCGGTTTGATTCGGGTCGCGCTTTTGCACATGGTTGAGAAATGACGCCAAAGAACATGTCTGATCCATAGATATAAGAACCTCTTATGTATTGATATGGTTATATTTTTGATGTTTATGTTATGTGTTGTGCAGTTTTTGACTATAACATCAGCAGTGTGACGGGACGCAAGAAAAAATTAACCCCGCTAAGGAAATTAATATTGCGGCGTAGGTCATAACCAAAAACGATGCGGGAAGGGACTAAAGTTTCTGCCGGTTTATACCGTTATACTGAGCATAGAGGTCAGTTTAAAAGGAAAGAGTATGCGCCGTTTTATCATGGCAGGTGCGCTGGTTTTGCTCTCCAGCACGGCACTGGCAAATCAACTTTATCGCCCGGATGTGCAGGTTAATGTGCCGCCAGAAGTGTTCAGTTCCAGCGGTCAGCGGGCGCAGCCCTGTAATCAGTGCTGCGTTTATCAGGATCAAAACTATTCGGAAGGCGCGGTAATCAAGGCTGATGGTGTGTTGTTGCAATGCCAGCGCGATGAGAAAACGATCGGCACTAATCCGCTGGTCTGGCGTCGCGTAAAAGAATAAACGCCTGTAAGAGCGGGATGTCGGCAGGCGCCAGCGGATACGTCAGCGCCTCTTCAGGTAGGCACCACACCAGTTGCTGATGCTCATGCGCGTGCAGTTCGCCCTGATAATCTGGCACATGCCATGCATGCAGATGGATAATCCGGCCTGATACTTCGCGTTGATGGCTGGCAACGTACTGCCCAACAACCGCCTCAATGCCGAGTTCTTCGTGCAGTTCACGCCTCAGCGCCTGCGGCTGGCTCTCGCCGGGCTCTACCTTACCGCCGGCAAACTCCCACATACCCGGCTGATCCGCATGCGCCGGGCGCTGAGCGAGTAATATTTTGCCATCACGTTCAAGGATAGCGGCGACCACGTCGAGGGTTTTCATCATATTCATCAAGATCTAACAGCTGAAAGTGACATACTATCGCTATCTTTGTTTTATCTAAAGTATTCAGGAGTCACCGTTGAACGATCCTCAGGCGTGGGTAAAACCGTTGACGCGTATCCCTTCCAGTTTGAAACCGCTTGTCGCGACGCAGAAAAAACATTACGGCGACGTGCTGCATCCCACGCGCTGGTGGGGGCGTATGCCGTTTCTGTTTTGGCTGGTCGCGCTGTTTGTCGGATTTCTGGAGCGTAAACGGGCGCGATTAACCCCGGTGATGCGCGCGCTGTTGATGACGCGGGTGTCGCAGGTGTGTCATTGCGCGTTCTGCGTGGATGCCAACAGCTTACGGCTGGCCGAACGCAGCGGGGCGCTGGATAAAGTGTTACAGGTGGCGAACTGGCAATCGTCTGCACTGTTTAGCGCAGAAGAGCGCGTGGCGCTGGCCTATGCGGATGCGATGACTGCCACGCCGCCGCGCCTTGATGATGCGCTGAAGACGCAAATGCAGCAGCATTTTACCGATGACACGATTACCGAAATGACCGCGCTGATTGCCTTTCAAAATCTCTCGGCACGCTTTAACGCCGCGCTGGATATTCCTTCGCAGGGATTGTGCGACAGTTTCAAAGGACGGCCACATGCTTGACCGCCATCTTCATCCGCGGTTAAAACCGCTGTTACATCAGTGCGCTCGCATGATTGATAAGCCCGGTATTTCGCCGGACGGTCTGACGCTCTTCGGTTTCGCTATTGGCGTGCTGGCCTTGCCGTTTCTGGCATTAGGCTGGTATTCGGCGGCGCTGGTCGCCATTGTGCTTAATCGTCTGTTTGATGGGTTGGACGGCGCGCTGGCGCGGCGCAGGGGACTGACCGATGCCGGCGGATTCCTCGATATTTCACTCGATTTTCTGTTTTACGCGCTGGTGCCGTTTGGCTTTATTCTGGCGGCACCCGAGCAGAATGCGCTGGCGGGCAGCTGGCTATTGTTTGCGTTTATCGGCACCGGCAGTAGTTTCTTGGCCTTTGCCGCGCTGGCGGCGAAGCATCAGATTGATAACCCCGGTTATGCGCATAAATCGTTTTATTATTTAGGTGGGTTGACCGAAGGCACCGAGACGATATTGCTGTTCGTGCTGGGCTGTCTGTTCCCTGATTATTTTGCCGTGCTGGCGTGGATATTTGGTGCGCTGTGCTGGCTGACAACGTTAACGCGGATCTGGAGCGGATACCTGACGCTGAAATCGGTCCAGCGTCAGGAATAATCAGCGATTACTTGCTGGCGTCCGGGCCGCGCTCGCCGCTGGCTACCGGGTTCTTCGGATTGCTGCTCCACTCGAACCAGCCACCGTCGTACACCGAGACGTTTTTCCAGCCCATCGCACGGGCGTACATAAACGTCTCCGAGGCACGCCAGCCGGTACCGCAGTAGAAGGAAACCTGCTGATCTGGCAAGATGTTCCACTGTTTCCACATTGCGGCGATATCGTCTGCGCTGCGCATGGTGCCGTCCGGGTTATGGAAATCTTCCATATGCGTGGAGTCGCTGCCCGCATGACCCCAACGCGCCCCCGCAATTTCACCTTTTGGTTTAATGTAGCTGTAACCGCTGGTGGTGCCGACAAATTCCGGCCACGAACGAATGCTGACCAGCGACGCATCCTGACGATGCAGCAGGCCACGCGCCTGTTCCATATCCAGCATCAGCTGCGGCTGGGCAGGGATCGTCGCGCCAAAATCAGGCTCCGGTTTAACCGTCGGTGCCGTGCCGCGTTCGACCGGTAATCCTGCGTCAGACCACGTCTGCCAGCCGCCGTCGAGCAGGCGAACATCTTTCACGCCCGCGTACAGCATGATCTGTGCGACACGCGCCGCCGCATAGACATCACGGCCATACAAAATCACCGTCGTGTCATGACGAATACCGTGTTTAGCCAGCATCGCTTTGAGCTGCGCGTCGGAGACTTTGTTCCACAGCGGTTCGCTTTCGACTTCGTTGGTATCAATGTATCCGGCACCCGGAATATGACTGAGCAGATAGAGCTTCGGTGCCCCCCAGGCTGCTTCAATGACTTTCCAGTCACCGGCCGGTTTGGCGGTGACGGCTTTGCCTTGTTGCAGGTCGTGTAGCCACTGCGGATAGACCAGCTGTTCGAAGTGCGGTAGGCGCTGCAATCGCGCGGGATCCTGCAGTGCATCGCTGAGCGTGGAAAGCTGGCTAAAGCCCACTTTCTGCAGACGCGCTTTAACGGCCTGCATGTCGCTTTCGCTGCCATACAGCGCTACCGGTGCATCGGTTTTTAACTGATGTTGCTTAACCCAGGCGGTGAGTTGCTCGTCGTTCATGTTGTCGAGCCAGCCGGCAGACAGGTTCAGGGCGGCAGGTTCATGGCCGGAAGGGCCATTAAGCGATTGCGGCCAGCCGTTATAAAACGCACTTTGACGGGTATCGATTGCCGCGCCTTGTTGCTGCTGTAACTGGTGGAGGGTGAGCGTCTGTGCTGTTTCAGCAGCCCAGGAAGAAGCGCAAGCGAGCCCTAAAGCCAGTGCCAGCGCGGTCATTTGAGAAACACGTTTCATCGAATAGCCCGACGTTGAAAAAAAGAAGACGACATTCTGTGCCGCCAGCCCGATAAAATCATTGCGTTAACGCAGCATATCGCCACATTCACGCCCAGTTTGCCATCTGCAAAACGCGGCCCGCGGGCGGAACGTCCTGCGCGTCATGGGTAACCTGCACCACGGGAATACCCAGCTTGCGCACTTCGGCAAAGACCCACTGGCGAAACGCGTCGCGAAGCGAGGTGTCCAGTCGGCTGAAGGGTTCATCCAGCAGCAGCGCCTGTGGCTGTGCCAATAGCGCGCGCAGCAGGGCGATACGCGATCGTTGCCCGCCGGAGAGTGACGCCGGATCGCGATGATAAAACCCCGCCAGCTCGGCACGCTCAAGGGCGCGCTCGACCTTATCTCGTCTGGCCGATCCTTTCAGACTTGCGGGGAGTGCCAGCAGCAAATTTTGCCCCACGCTGAAATGGTCGAACAGCAGGGCATCCTGGAACAAAATGCCAATCTGGCGCTGCGCCGTGGGCAACGAGTCGATGCGCCGGTCGTTAAGCCACAGCTCGCCACTCGCCTGAAACGTTGGAGAAAGTGCGCCAATCATCCACGAGAACAGCGATGATTTGCCGCTGCCGGAGGGACCCATAATAGTGACAATGTCACCTTTGTTGACCTCGAAATTGGCCTCGTTGAGCAGAACGCAAGGCCCCAGATGTAGCGAAACATTTTTCACAATTAGCATTAGCGGAGTCCTTGTCGACAGCGGCCAACCCATGCGGAGAGTAACGCTGACAGTGTGAAAACCAACAGCGGCAGCAGCAGTTGCCAGAGCGCCTGTGACGCAAGCCGTGCCGCGTTGCCGCCGCTGCTCAATGCAACGGCCTCGGTGGTCAGCGTGGGAAAGCGTCCGGCCCCTAACCACAGGGTCGGCATATACTGGGCGATACTGACGGAAAATCCCACCGCGAAAGCAATCAGCGTCGGGCGCAGCAGCAGCGGACATTTCACCTGCCAGAAGATGCGCTCCCGCGACCAGCCCAGCGTCTGCGCAATCAACATTAACCGTGGATCAATTCGCTGCCACGCCGGTTTGAGGATAAACAGCATCCACGGTGTGACCCACAGCAAATGTCCCCAGACAACCGTCAACAACTGACCATCCAGCTGTGCGTGTAGCGCCAGCGTATATTGTCCGGTGACCAGCGGGAGTGCAGGCAGGATAATCGGCAGCCAGACCCAACGATGTCCGCGCTGTGGTCCCCATTCCAGCCATAGCAACAGCGTGATTAATGCCAGTGCGCTGGCAATCATTCCCACTTGCAGGCTGGTGAATAACGTCTGGCTATCGATGAATGAATACTGTGCAACCAGGGCCAGAACCAGCAGGCAGAGTACGCCACTTACGGGCACCAGTTGCGCCAGTGAGCGCCCCAGTGGATAGGATGAAGAACGCTGGCGCTTCCCGCTAATCCCCGGCAGGGTACGCCGCCAGCTGCGCCAGAGCAGATAACCAACCAGCGCATACACACACAGCAGCAGTACCAGCAGCAGGCTGGCGAGCGAGCCTTTTATCTGTTGGTCGGCATCGCCCTGAGTGAGCCATTGCCAGCTCAACACCGCAAGCGTTGGCGGATTGCCCGGACCCAGCACGATCGCCACATCCACCGCCGACAATGACCATGCAGTGGCCGCCAGCATCACTTTTCCCAGTGCCGGTGCGATGGCGGGTAAGACCAACCAGTTGAGGCATTGCAGGCGGCTATATCCCAGCGAGTCCAGCACGGTCACCTGCCGGGCAAGCTGCTTTTCACTGAGCAGGGCCGAGAGTACCCATAACAAAAAAGCGCTCTCTTTGACGGCTAGCGTCAAGCCCAGACCGATCCCGTAGCGGTCAGCCTGTGGGGTAAGAAAAGGCAACACGCGGTACAGCAGACCGCCTTCGGCAAACAGCAACAGGACGCCGGTGGCAAACGCGACGTGCGGAATCGCCAACAGCCACGGCAGCCGGGTGCACAGCCGCGCCCAGCCCGCGCCGGGCCACATGGCGAGGATCGCCAACAGGGCAATGACCAACGCACCGAGGGTCGCCAGCGTCACGGAAACCAGCGTCGCCATCAGCGCCTGCGGCAGCTGGGGATCGGCAAACAGCGCCAGCCAATAAGTGATGGAGAGCGCAGGTGTGAAAAGTGCGATGGCGGCAGGTACCAGCGGCAAATAAATCACCGCCATGACGCCCCATATCAGCAGGATTAATGCGTACCGTAACGGCGTAGCCATTCTTGTTCCAGTACGTTTACCCAGGCCGCATGGGGTTCAGGAAGCACGGTGGGTAATCCTTTAGGGATCCGTGCCTGCAGAGCTTCACGTTGTGCCGCAGGTAATTTTTGCGGGTCGAGAACCGAAGGGTCGCCCCAGTAGGCGGGATCGGCTTTACGCAGTTGCGCCTCCGGAGAGAGCAGGAAGTTGGCGACGACTTTCGCCCCTGCGCTGGCGCTGGCGTTAGCCGGGATCGTGACAAAATGCACGTTGCCAATCATGCCTTGCGTAAAACCAAAGCTGTAGCTGTTTTTGGGCAATTCACCGCTGACCACTTTTTGTTGTGCATGCGCGGGGTTAAAGGTCAGCGACAAGCGCAGTACGCCGTTGTTCAGCAGCGTATCCATTCGTGCGGGCGTAGGCGGGAAGTCTTTACCTTCACGCCATAAAAACGGATGCAGCGTGTCAAGATACTGCCACAGCGGAGCCGTAACATCAGCGAACGTCGCGGTATCGGGCGCCATTTTCAACGCTTGTGGTTGGGTAGTAAGCGCCATCAGCAACTGCTCAAGAAATGCAGTCCCGGTAAAATCCGGGGGGCGCGGGTAGGTCACCGTACCAGGATGCGCTTTGGCAAATGCCAGCAGCGCCTGCGGGGTTTGTGGTGGCTGTTCGGTCACATCACGGTTAGCGATAAAAGTAAGCTGCGCGCCTCCCCACGGTGACTCGGCTCCCTCTGTAGGGATGGAGAAGTCTTCGCTGACAGGCTGCAGGGTATCAACGTAGCGCCAGTTGGGTAGCGTCTGCGCCCACTGCGTTTGCAGCAGGTTTGCCTCTTTCAGCGTACGGAAGTTTTCACCGTTCACCCACAGTAAATCGACAGAGCCGCCGGTTTTACGCCCGGAAGCGGCCTCTGTTTGAATACGCTTAACCGCGTCGGCAGCATCGGCCAGACGCACGATTTTCAGGTTAATGGCGTAATGTGTTTTCATCTCGCCGCTTACCCAGTCGAGATATTGGTTCACTGCGTTATCGCCTCCCCAGGCGTTGAACCACACCGTCTGGCCACGGGCGTCGTTTTTGATCTGCTGCCAGCTGTGATCTTGCGCGAAGGTCGCCAGCGGTGAAAACAGCAAACTCAGGCACAATAAGCAATAACGCATACACTCTCCAGTTGTTAAGGGGGGCCTCAGACGTGTTTTCTGTGCCGTTCAAGATAAATGCTTCTCGCCACGGAGATAACCACAGTCAGCGCAAATAATACAAATAGCCCGGTCACGAACCAGAATGCTCCTCCGGTTAACAGGCTGCCGGCCCAGGAATAGACGAGTGTCGCGGGTAGCTGACCGACGCCGGTGGCGAGGAAAAAATGACGAAAGCGGATCGATGTCAGACCGGCGGCGTAACTGACCGGATCAAAGGGAACGAAAGGTAACAGGCGACAGACCAGAATAGTGTGTTTGCCGTAGCGTGCAAAAAAGGCGTCCATGCTATTCAACACCGTTTTTCCGGTCAGCTTTTCCACCGTGCTACGACCAAAAACACGGGCGATGAAAAAGCATAGCGCCGCGCCAGCCATTGCGCTGGTCCAGGAGAGTACGCCTCCCCAGAATGCGCCGAACAATGACGCATTGGCAAAGGTGATCACAAACGCCGGAAGCGGGGCGATAATGGCTTGTAAGATCATTAAGCAAAACGATACCACCGCAGCCTGAGCACCGTATGACCGAATGAGATTTTCAATGGCGTGCTGGTCAACCGTGGCGAATGCCGCCAGGCTGTGACTGACAAAATCACTGACGCCGGGCACCCATACCCAGGCGATCGGCGCCAGCAATAACAGGAGAATCAGCCCGGTCCGGCAATAGCGTATGACGTGCGGTTTGTTCAGCTTCATGATTTATCGGCTAACTCACGTTGGACAGAGGGATCAATACGCTTCACGCGGGCCCAGGCTTTGGCTGCCTGTACCAGGGTAAATAAAATAATGCCAGCAATACTGAGTTTAACCATAAACGCCAGGGTGATGCCGTCGCTGACGAGTTCATGCGACATGAGCGTATAGATGAACAGGCCGGGGAAGGTGGTGAGTGTAGAAATGACGGTGAATGACCAGAATGGGATGGCGGTCAGCCCGTAGGCATAATTTTGAATGTTGTACGGGAATAACGGCACCAGGCGGGTGAGGATCAGAAAATCGCTACCACTTTGGGCAATGCCTTTTTCTATCGCCTGGAAGGTGGCCGTATGCCCGACATATTTCAGCAGCAGATCGCGACCCAGCCAGCGGGCAAGTAAGAACGACAGCGCCGAGGCCACGGTGGCTGCAAACAGCGATACAATCGTCCCCACCAGCGGGCCAAACAGGATACCGCCGACGATCACCAGCATGCTGCCGGGTATCAGACACAGCGCAGCGACGATAAACAGCAGAATGTACAGCACGTAGCCGTATATGCCGCTCTGGCGGATGAGATCTTGTAAAAGGTGGAAATGGGTTATCAGGCCACTGAGGCCAGAATAATGGAGAACGCCCACCAGGACACAGAGGAGTAGCGCAACGATCAGCAGTCTGTATTCTGCTTTATGCGAACTTCTTTTTCATGGGGGTCTCCTGTAATACCGAGGGTAATAACGCGTTTCGCCAGCGAAAGTGCGCGCGAAGATATAATAAATCCCCGTTGGCAACAATGTATTACCGTGGTTTTTTTGATTTTGCTCAGGCTACACCGACTCTCCAGGCAAGGCCCGGAGAGTGACAACGCTCAGGCGATCAGACGCGGAATTTGGCCCATACCGGCGCATGGTCGGACGGTTTTTCCATACTGCGGATCTCATAGTCGATGCCGGTTTCTTCGCAGCGCTCCGCCAGCGGGTTGCTCGCCAGCAGCAGATCGATACGCAGACCACGGTTATCGTCAAAGCCTTTTGAACGGTAATCAAACCACGAGTACTGGTCGGCGGTGTCCGGATGTGCGTGACGGAACGTGTCCACCAGACCCCATCCCATCAGTCGTTCCATCCACTCACGCTCTTCCGGCAGGAAGGAGCACTTGCCGGTACGCAGCCAGCGTTTGCGATTCTCTTCACCAATACCGATGTCCAGATCGGTTGGGCTGATATTCATATCTCCCATGATCAGCACCGGATTGTCGCGCTTCAGTTCAGTCTCCAGATAGTTTTGCAGGTTCTGATAAAACGCGGCTTTGGCTGGGAACTTCAGCGGGTGGTCACGGCTTTCGCCTTGCGGAAAATAGCCGTTAATCACGGTGATATTCCCCAGTGGAGACGGGATTTCGGCCATGATAATACGGCGCTGAGCTTCTTCGTCATCGTTCGGGAAGCCACGACGCACCGAAATGGGCGTTTCTTTCGTCAGCAGCGCGACGCCGTAATGGCCTTTTTGACCGTGATAGAAAACGTTGTAACCCAGCTTTGCGACCTCTTCGAGAGGGAACATGTCATCGTGGACTTTTGTCTCCTGCAAGCCGATCACATCCGGTTGGTGTTTTTCGACAATGGCTGCCAGTTGATGAGGACGGGCACGCAGGCCGTTGATATTAAAAGAGACAAATTTCATAGTCGCTGCCACTTTGCAAGATGAATAGTGCAAGGATGGTAGCAGAATTTCCGCAGGCTGACTGCTTCTTGTCACCTGATTCCAACAATGATTGCTAATGGCGTTAACGATGGGGCAAAAACTGCACTGTTTTGGCGCGATACGCGTCAGAATGGGGCAGTAATTTCCGAAAAATTTCGTATACGATCACAATTCCAGAATTATATTTGGCGACTGAATAGAATTGCGTTTTTTCCTCTAATTATTCACCCCGCTGGCGAACGTATTCACTTTATATGCACATATGATGAATATTGATGGTTCGTAACTTATTGATATTTCGTTGTCTCATCGTGTTTATGCATATTTTTTGCTGGCTGGCACGAACCCTGCACTCTACATTTACACCGCAAACACTATATTTATTAACATATAAATAACTTTTTATTTACCGTAGGGGTCGCTATGTCTCTGTCAGTTACGCGTGAAAATTTTGATGAATGGATGATGCCCGTATACGCGCCGGCTCCTTTTGTGCCGGTTCGCGGTGAAGGCTCGCGACTGTGGGATCAGCAGGGCAAAGAGTATATCGATTTCGCGGGAGGCATTGCGGTTAACGCGCTGGGTCACGCACACCCGGCTTTGCGCGAAGCATTAAACGATCAGGCCGGTAAATTCTGGCATACCGGAAATGGCTACACTAACGAGCCGGTACTGCGGCTGGCAAAAAAACTGATTGATGCCACCTTTGCCGAGCGTGTCTTCTTCTGTAACTCCGGCGCAGAAGCCAACGAAGCGGCATTAAAACTGGCGCGTAAATATGCTCACGACCGTTTCGGCACGCAGAAAAGCGGCATCGTCGCGTTTAAAAACGCCTTCCACGGCCGCACGCTGTTTACCGTGAGCGCCGGGGGACAGCCGGCCTATTCGCAGGATTTTGCGCCATTGCCGCCGGATATCCGCCATGCGGTGTATAACGATCTTGACTCTGCCAGCCAACTGATTGATGACACCACCTGTGCGGTTATTGTTGAGCCGATTCAGGGGGAAGGTGGCGTGGTGCCTGCGACAAAGGCCTTTTTGCAGGGACTGCGCGAACTCTGCGATCGCCACAATGCGTTGCTGATTTTTGATGAAGTGCAGACTGGCGTGGGACGTACCGGCGAACTGTATGCCTATATGCACTACGGCGTGACGCCGGATCTGCTGACCACGGCCAAAGCGCTGGGCGGTGGGTTCCCTATTGGGGCGCTGCTGGCTACCGAACCATGCGCAAGCGTTATGACGGTGGGTACGCATGGCACCACTTACGGCGGAAACCCGCTGGCTTCTGCGGTGGCCGGAAAACTGCTGGAGATCGTTAACACGCCAGAAATCCTCACTGGCGTAAAACAGCGTCACGACTGGTTTGTGGAGCGTATTAACGCCATTAACGAACGTTTTGGATTGTTTAGTGAGGTTCGTGGACTGGGGCTGCTGATCGGCTGTGTGCTGAATGCGGAGTTTGCCGGTAAAGCGAAGCTTATCTCGCAAGAGGCGGCCAATGTCGGCGTGATGGTGCTGATTGCTGGCGGTAACGTGGTGCGTTTTGCACCTGCGCTGAACGTTAGCGAAGAAGAGGTTGCCAGCGGACTGGATCGCTTTGCGCTGGCCTGCGAACGTATTAAAGCAGGAGGTGCATCATGATGGTGATCCGTCCCATTGAACGCGCCGATATTACGGCGTTGATGCAGTTGGCCAGTAAGACCGGCGGTGGGCTGACCTCGCTTCCGGCTAACGAAGCCACGCTGATGGCGCGTATTGAGCGTTCACTGCAAACCTGGCAGGGCGAACTGCCAAAAAGTGAGCAGGGCTACGTTTTTGTACTCGAGGACAGTGCCACCGGTACCGTGGCCGGGATCTGCGCGATTGAAGTGGCGGTCGGGCTAAACGACCCCTGGTACAACTATCGTGTCGGGACGCTGGTCCATGCCTCGAAGGAGTTGAACGTCTATAACGCGCTGCCGACGCTGTTTCTCAGTAACGATCACACCGGCAGCAGCGAACTTTGCACCCTGTTTCTTGATCCGGACTGGCGTAAAGAGGGCAACGGCTATTTGCTGTCGAAATCGCGCTTTATGTTTATGGCGGCATTCCGCGACCGGTTTAATGAAAAAGTGGTGGCCGAGATGCGTGGCGTGATTGATGAACATGGTTACTCCCCGTTCTGGCAGAGCCTCGGCAAACGCTTCTTTTCGATGGAGTTTAGCCGTGCCGATTTTCTTTGCGGCACCGGGCAAAAAGCCTTTATTGCCGAATTGATGCCCAAGCATCCTATCTATACCCACTTCCTGTCGGATGAAGCGCAAAGCGTGATTGGCGAAGTGCATCCGCAAACGGCACCGGCGCGTGCGGTACTGGAGAAAGAAGGCTTCCGCTATCGCAACTATGTCGACATTTTCGACGGCGGACCGACGCTGGAATGCGATATCGACCGGGTGCGGGCGATTCGGAAAAGCCGGCTGGTGGAGGTGGCTGAAGGCCAGCCCGCGCCGGGCGAGTATCCGGCTTGTCTGGTGGCGAATGAAAACTACCATAACTTCCGCGTCATGCTGGTGCGCGCCGATCCGCATACCCAGCGGCTGGTGCTGACGGCAGCGCAGCTGGATGCCCTGAAGTGCCATGCGGGTGACCACGTCCGTTTCGTTCGTCTATGTGCAGAGGAGAAAACAGCATGACTTTATGGATAAACGGCGACTGGGTAACGGGCCAGGGCGAGCGTCGGGTTAAAACTAATCCGGTGGGCGGCGATGTATTGTGGCAAGGCCATGATGCAGATGCTACGCAGGTGGCGCAGGCATGCCGCGCCGCACGTGCGGCGTTTGCGGGCTGGGCCAGGCAACCCTTTTCCGCGCGCCAGGCGGTGGTGGAAAAATTCGCCACATTGCTGGAGAGCAACAAAGCCGAGCTGACGACCATTATCGCCAGAGAAACCGGAAAACCACGCTGGGAAGCAGCCACCGAACTGACGGCGATGATCAATAAAATCGCCATTTCCGTAAAGGCGTACCACACGCGTACCGGAGAGCAACACAACGAATTACCCGACGGCGCGGCGACGTTACGCCATCGTCCGCACGGTGTGCTGGCGGTGTTTGGTCCGTATAACTTCCCCGGCCATCTCCCCAACGGTCATATCGTTCCGGCGCTGCTGGCGGGCAATACGCTGATTTTTAAACCCAGTGAACTGACGCCGTGGACCGGTGAAGCGGTGACTAAACTGTGGGCGCAGGTGGGACTCCCTGCGGGCGTGCTAAACCTGGTGCAGGGTGGGCGCGAAACCGGGCAGGCGCTAAGCGCGCTGGAAGATCTCGACGGTTTGCTGTTTACCGGTAGCGCCAATACGGGTTATCAACTGCACCGACAGCTCTCCGGTCAGCCGGAAAAAATCCTCGCGCTGGAGATGGGGGGCAACAACCCGTTAATTATTGAGAACCCGGAAGATATTGATGCCGCCGTGCATCTGACTATTCAGTCGGCGTTTGTCACCGCCGGGCAGCGTTGCACCTGCGCCCGCCGTCTGCTGGTAAAAAAAGGCGCGCAGGGCGATGCGTTTCTGGCGCGCCTGGTTGAGGTCAGCCAGCGTTTACTGCCCGGCAAGTGGGATGACGAGCCGCAACCGTTTATCGGCGGACTGATATCTGAGCAGGCGGCGCAACATGTCTGTGATGCCTGGCAGCGTCTTGAGGCGTTAGGTGGCCGTACGCTGCTGGCGCCGCGACGGGTAAAAGCGGGCACGTCACTGCTGGCACCGGGCATTATCGAACTTACCGGTGTGGCCAACGTGCCGGATGAAGAGGTATTTGGTCCGCTGCTCGGCGTCTGGCGTTATGACAGTTTCGACGAGGCAATAAGCCTTGCGAACCACACCCGATTTGGCCTGTCATGCGGATTGGTCTCACCGGATCGCAATCAGTTTGACCAGCTGTTGCTGGAAGCGCGGGCGGGCATCGTTAACTGGAATAAACCGTTGACTGGGGCGGCGAGTACGGCACCGTTTGGCGGAGTGGGGGCTTCAGGAAACCATCGTGCCAGCGCGTGGTATGCCGCAGATTACTGCGCCTGGCCAATGGCGAGTCTGGAGTCACCGGCATTAACGTTGCCGACGACGCTGAGCCCAGGTCTGGATTTTTCTCGTGGAGAAAAGCGATGAAAGCGCGTGAGGTCAATTTCGACGGGCTGGTGGGACTGACCCACCATTATGCGGGGCTGTCGTTTGGCAATGAGGCCTCGACCCGGCACCGTTTTCAGGTGTCGAATCCCCGTCTGGCGGCGAAGCAGGGCTTATTAAAGATGAAAGCGCTGGCAGATGCCGGGTTTCCTCAGGCGGTGATCCCGCCGCATGAACGTCCGTATATTCCGGTTCTGCGTCAGCTCGGCTTCAGCGGTAGCGATGAGCAGATCCTGGAAAAGGTGGCGCGTCAGGCGCCACACTGGCTTTCCAGCGCCAGCTCGGCCTCGCCGATGTGGGTGGCGAATGCGGCCACGGTCTGTCCTTCGGCCGATTCACTGGATGGGAAAGTGCATCTGACGGTGGCGAACCTGAACAACAAATTCCACCGTTCACTGGAAGCGCCGACTACCGAAGCGTTATTACGGGCGATATTCCGTGATGAGCATGCTTTTGCGGTCCACAGCGCGCTACCTCAGGTGGCTCTGCTGGGCGATGAAGGGGCGGCCAACCACAATCGCCTTGGCGGAGATTACGGTGCACCTGGTGTGCAGCTGTTTGTTTACGGTCGCGAGGAGGGGAATGTGTCACAGCCGAGGCGCTACCCGGCCAGACAATCGCGTGAGGCCAGCGAAGCGGTGGCGCGGCTGAACCAGGTTAATCCGCATCAACTTATCTTTGCCCAGCAAAACCCGGACGTTATCGATAGTGGCGTGTTCCATAACGACGTGATCGCGGTATCGAATCGCCAGGTGCTGTTTTGCCATGAACAGGCATTTGTCCGACAGCAGGCGCTGTTGAGCCAGCTACGCGCTCAGGTTGATGGGTTTACGGCGCTGGAAGTGCCTGCTGCGGAGGTGTCGGTGGCGGATGCGGTGGCAACGTATCTGTTTAACAGCCAGTTGTTGAGCCGTGATGATGGCTCAATGATGCTGGTTTTACCACAGGAGTGTCGGGAACACGCGGGCGTGTGGCGCTATCTGAACGGTCTACTGGACGCGGATAATCCGCTCGACGACCTGCGGGTATTCGATCTGCGTGAAAGTATGTCGAACGGCGGCGGTCCGGCATGCCTGCGACTGAGAGTGGTGTTAACACCACAGGAACTGCAGGCGGTGAATCCGGCGGTAATGATGAACGACACGTTGTTCAATACGCTCAATAACTGGGTTGATCGTTACTACCGGGACCGGCTTACCGCTGCAGATCTTGCTGACCCCCAGCTGTTACGTGAAGGGCGCGAAGCGCTGGATTCGCTGACGCAACTGCTCAATCTCGGCTCGGTGTATCCTTTCCAGCAGGAGCGGGCGATCTATGGATAACTTTCTGGCCCTGACCCTCGCGGGAACCTCGCCGGATATCACCCACGGTGAGGCTCATAGTTTTAGCTGGCGGTGGACAGGGCACGGGATGCTGGAGCTGACGCCGGTCGCCGAGGTTGATCGTTCGCTGGTGATCTCTGCAGGTATTCATGGCAATGAAACGGCACCGGTTGAGATGCTGGATGCGCTGCTGTCCGCGCTTTTTCGTGGCGAGTTGACGCTGACATGGCGGTTGCTGGTGATTCTGGGCAATCCGCAGGCGCTGGCGGAGGGGAAGCGCTATTGCCATAGCGACATGAACCGTATGTTTGGCGGGCGCTGGCAGATATTTGTCGAGAGCGGTGAAACGCGGCGCGCCCGCGAACTTGAGCTGTGCCTGGAAGCGTTTTATTCGCGCACCAGGGAGTCCGTGCGCTGGCATCTGGATCTGCACACCGCCATTCGCGGTTCGCATCATCTGCGCTTTGGCGTACTGCCGCAGCGCAACGTGCCCTGGGACGAAGGATTTCTATCGTGGCTGGGGGATGCGGGACTGGAGGCGCTGGTTTTCCATCAGACACCGGGCGGGACATTTACCCATTTCAGTGGCGAGCATTTCGGTGCGCTGGCCTGTACGCTGGAGCTGGGTAAGGCTCTGGCGTTCGGGCAAAACGATTTGACGCAATTTGCTCACACGGCGGAGGCGTTGGCGGCTTTGTTGCAGGGTGAGCGTGCATCATCAACGCAAACCGCGCCGCTGCGCTATCGCGTGGTGTCGCAAATCACGCGACACAGCGACGATTTTATTCTTCATATGGACAATCAGACGCTGAATTTTACCCCTTTTAACGAGGGCACATTGCTGGCGCAGGACGGCGATGCGCGTTTTGTTGTTACTCATGATGTTGAATATGTGCTGTTTCCCAACCCAAACGTGGCCTGTGGTTTACGCGCGGGGCTGATGCTGGAAAGGTTATAATCAATATCTTTCCCTCGGGTTTATCTCCGGGGGGTATTTTTTTGTGTGCGCTTTCGTTATTACGGATTATTCCTGGTGAGTTGCTTTATTAATAATCAGGCTTCATGTATAGTTCTCCACAATCCTTTCAAAATCATCCTGTTGTAATATTTAATTTCAATTCTGCGCAATTAATTCTTTTTTTCTCCATAATTGATGAGAATTTGTTTTTTATACTTTCATTGTTTTACCGTTGCTCTGATTAATTGACGCTTCTACCGGTAAAGTTAATCTCGTCAACACGACATCCGATGAGATAAGCATCGTAAGAATGTCGTCAGAATAACTGAAAGGAAGGATAGAAATTATGCGTAAACTGACTGCTCTGTTTGTTGCCTCTACTCTGGCGCTGGGCGCTGCAAATCTGGCACACGCCGCTGATACCACAACTACCGCTCCGGCTGATGCCAAACCGATGATGCACCATAACGGCAAGTTTGGCCCGCACCACGACATGATGTTTAAAGATCTGAATCTGACTGATGCGCAGAAACAGCAGATCCGCGACATTATGAAAGGCCAGCGCGATCAGATGAAACGTCCGCCGCTGGAAGAACGCCGTGCAATGCACGATATCATCGCCAGCGACAGCTTCGACAAAGCGAAAGCTGAAGCGCAGATTGCGAAGATGGAAGAACAGCGCAAAGCTAATATGCTGGCGCATATGGAAACCCAGAACAAGATTTACAACATCCTGACGCCGGAACAGAAAAAACAGTTTAATGCCAATTTTGAGAAGCGTCTGACAGAACGCGCGGCGCAGAAAGGTAAAATGCCAGAGGCTGCTGAGTAACCGATTAGCGTCTACACTACATTATTCGCGTTGTGTCTGGGCATTGCTCAGGACGGCGCGAATCAAAACTCAAGACCGCCGGTCTTGTCCACAACACGTTTAACGAGGTGGGCAGGATCGGCGGTTTTTTCTTTCCAGCCTATTGCACCCTGCAACCGACACGCTATTCTCCTGAAGCCTGCGAAAATTCTACCTGGATCAGCGCGTTAATCTTTTTTCTTAAAACGTCCTCATCCTCGCTAAGGCAAATCAACTCTGCTGCCGATAACAATAAATGTGCAGAGTGAACTTATGGCGGCCAGGGAGCGTCATGCTGACGTACCGCGCCTTTCTGGAGGGATGATGGAATACTTTGATATCCGCAAAATGCCGGTTAATCTTTGGCGCAATGGTGCGGGTGAAACGCGAGAGATTTGTTGTTTTCCGCCAGCGACCCGCGATTTTCACTGGCGGGCAAGTATCGCGTCCATTGCCGCGAACGGTGAGTTTTCTCTTTTCCCGGGCGTAGAGCGAGTGATTACCCTGCTGGAAGGAGGCGAAGTGACTCTGGAAGGCGCCAATCCCTTCAGCCATACCCTGAAACAGCATCAACCGTTTACCTTTGCGGGCGATCAGGTAGTCAAAGCCAAACTGACAGAAGGTCAGATGTCGATGGATTTCAATATTATGACCCGTCGTGATGTCTGCCAGGCCAAAGTCAGGGTTGCGGATCGAACGTTTACCACCTTTGGTTCGCGCGGCGGTGTGGTGTTTGTGTTAAGCGGAGCCTGGCAGTTGGGCGATAAGTTACTGACGGCGGACCAGGGCGCATGCTGGCACGACGGCAAGCATACGCTGCGGTTGTTAAAAGCGGAAGGGAAGCTGCTGTTTAGTGAGATTAACTGGATGCCGGGGCATTCGCCGGATCCAGTTCAATAATGTCATAGTGACCGGACATTACCGGCCGGCAGAGAATTTTGTAACCATCATGATCGAAGCCGGCGGGCATTCGTGCCAGCGAAGCGGCTTCATCCAGCGATGAAACCGCGCCCAGCCATAGCCAGTTATTGATAATGTGATATTGGGTCATTTCTGCGCAGCTTTCTTTTAGCGCAATCGCATTGCTCCATGGCCAGCAGAGCACACGCAATCTTTCCAGTGCCGTCATCAGACGCAGATGATGCGCCTCGGGACTTTCTTTCCCACAGCAGGCTCCGGCGCAACGTTTAAGCGCTGAGCGAAAGCAGGCGCGACCGCGACTTAGCGGCTCCAGTCCCAGCAAACCGTAGCAAAGCTGGTGCTCGTCGGCGACCGTCTGTAATGCCTGCAGCGCCGCGCGCCGGTGTGCAAACAGGCCAAACAGATTCGGGGTCTGTGAAAAATCCACATCGCGCGCGTAGATAACCTGGAGGCGTTGATCGGTTAATTGCAGAGCACAGAGTTGGCGAGTGCGGCGCAGGCGCTTATTGAATAAAGGTTGTTGCTCTTTAATTAGTCGTGCCTCCAGCAACAGGGCACCCATTTCACCCGCCGTGCAAATCCAGGTAATACGTCGGGATTGATGTAGCATGGCCGCTTCGTCTGCGTTGCGTAGATGCGCCATCACCCGGCTGCGAACATTGATGCTTTTACCGATATAAAGCGGCATGGTGTCACTTTCGCCGTGAAACAGATAAACACCGGGCGTGGCCGGAAGCGCTTGTAAAAAGGGGCGCAGGTGCTCGGGGTACTCATAAATTGCAGCTGCTTCAAAGGTAATACGAGGGGCTGATTGGCGGCGTACCACTGTTTACTCCGGATGCTGGTTATTCATCCAGTATAGCAGGCGATTGTTGATTAAAAAAGCAACATGTGTGAAGTTGTTGACGCCGGACATACGAAGCTTTGTTGCTGTCCGGCGTTATGCAAGAAGGTGGATTACGCTTTTTTCCAGAAATCGTCAAACACCGTAATGGGCGTGCGACGTTTGTGTTCCGTCTTTAAATACCAGCCTTCAATTTTCTTCGCGATAGTATCATCCAGAATTTTGCCTTCCAGATAATCATCAATGTTGTCGTACGTTACGCCTAAGGCGGCTTCATCGGGCAGAGAAGGGCGATCGTCTTCGAGGTCGGCGGTAGGCGCTTTCTTATATAAGTGCTCCGGACAGCCTAGCGCGGCCAGCAGCTGTTTCCCCTGACGCTTGTTGAGGCGGAATAGTGGGTTAATGTCGGTGCCGCCATCGCCATATTTGGTGAAAAAGCCGGTAATCGCTTCCGCAGCGTGATCGGTGCCAACCACTACGCCGCTGGTCATTCCGGCGATGCTGTACTGTGCCTTCATACGTTCACGGGCTTTTTCATTACCGCGCACAAAATCGCTCAGCTCAATACCGGCTTCACGTAATGCCTGTTCGCTAGCCAGCACCGCAGCTTTGATATTGACGGTTAACACGCGATCCGGCTGAATGAAGGTGATGGCGTCCTGGCAGTCCTGTTCATCGGCCTGCACACCGTAAGGGAGGCGCACGGCAATAAACTGCAGCGCGTCGTTCCCGGTCTCGTCGCGCAGCTCTGAAATGGCCATTTGGCATAACTTTCCGGCGAGCGTTGAATCCTGACCGCCGCTAATCCCTAATACCAGTGATTTCAGGAAAGGATAGGTTTTCAGATAGGATTTCAGAAAATCTACGCTACGGCGAATTTCTTCTTCTGCATTAATGTGCGGCTGTGCGCCAAGTGCCTGGATTATCTCTTGCTGCAGAGTCATCTAACCCCTCCGAAAAAAATAATGACAAAAAATATGATCGGTTAAAGCTAACGCGTTGACGTCCAAACGACAAGGGATGCAGCCTGATATCGCAGTATTTTGTTTTAATATACCCGTCATACTTCAAGTTGCATGTGCGTCGGCTGCACTCGTTCTCCCCAGTCACTTACTTTAGTAAGCTCCTGGGGATTCGCTCCCTTGCCACCTTCCTGCAACTCGAATTATTTAGGGTATAGATTTTTCCGAAATGGTCTGAGACTCATCTGTAAGCTTGAAAAATGTGTTGTTGTGCTCCAGGCTTATATAACACGCTGAAAAACAAGAGGACGAGAAAATGAACAAGAATCTAACAGGAATTCTGGGTGCAGCGGCGGTATTGACTATGCTGGCGGGGTGTACGGCCTACGATCGTACAAAAGACCAATTTGTTCAGCCCGTGGTGAAAGATGTGAAGAAAGGGATGAGCCGGGCGCAGGTTGCGCAGATTGCCGGCAAGCCGTCTTCTGAAGTGACAATGGTGCATGCTCGCGGGACGTGTCAGACCTACATCCTGGGTCAACGAGATGGTAAAGCAGAGACCTATTTTGTAGCTTTGGATGATACAGGACACGTGGTTAATTCTGGTTATCAGACCTGTGCGGAGTACGACACCGATCCGCAGGCGGCGAAGCAGTAACGACTGCTTAATGCCTGAGCACTCAACGGAACCGGCCATTGCGCCGGTTTTTTTGTGCCGTACGATCTTATTTAATGTCGCGAATTATTTGCCTGAAATGTGAGGGGTGTCATAACGCCAGGTCAATGAGAGACAATTTAGTTGGTCAAGGAAATACCATCCTCTGGTGCAATCCCGTATACTCATTTCAGCCACCTAAAAAAGTAATTTAGCTGACGCAAGTTACCCAGAGCATGGATGCAGGTTATGGCTTGCGGAGTGTCTGGATGACAGATAATCGCATATGAGGATCGTTTTTATGGAAAAGAAACACATTTATCTGTTTTGTTCTGCGGGCATGTCGACTTCCTTGTTAGTTTCAAAGATGCGTGCGCAGGCTGAAAAATACGAAGTACCGGTTATTATTGAAGCATTCCCTGAAACGCTGGCTGGGGAAAAAGGTCCTGTTGCTGACGTCGTGTTATTAGGCCCGCAAATTGCTTATATGTTACCCGAAATTCAGCGTTTGTTACCTAACAAGCCTGTAGAAGTGATTGACTCGCTGTTATATGGCAAAGTCGATGGTTTAGGCGTGCTTAAGGCTGCAGTTGCAGCAATTAAAAAAGCCGCAGCAAATTAATTATATTTTTTAAATTTCCCGTCAAAGAGTTATTTCATTAACATTCACCGCAATATTATATTGCGGTATTTAAGGGTATTTTTCTATGAGTAACGCTATTGCTTCACTTGAAAAGGTACTCCTTCCTTTTGCTGTAAAAATTGGAAAGCAGCCACACGTTAATGCAATCAAAAACGGTTTTATTCGTTTAATGCCGTTAACCCTCGCAGGGGCCATGTTTGTATTAATCAATAACGTTTTCCTGAGCTTTGGGGAGGGGTCGTTTTTTTATTCAATGGGTATCCGACTTGATGCTTCGACTATTGAGAATCTCAATAGCTTAAAAGGTATCGGTGGGAACGTTTATAACGGTACGCTGGGTATCATGTCATTGATGGCGCCTTTCTTTATCGGCATGGCGATGGCCGATGAACGCAAAGTTGACTCTCTGGCCGCAGGTTTGCTCTCCGTCGCAGCCTTTATGACCGTCACGCCTTATAGTGTGGGTGAAGCCTATGCCGTTGGTGCTAACTGGTTGGGTGGTGCGAACATTATTTCCGGTATTATTATCGGTCTTGTGGTCGCAGAAATGTTCACCTTTGTGGTCCGTCGTAATTGGGTTATCAGATTACCCGATAGTGTTCCTGCCTCGGTCTCGCGCTCCTTCTCAGCACTGATTCCTGGATTTATCATTCTCTCCATTATGGGGATCATTGGCTGGGCACTGGCAATCTGGGGCACCAACTTCCACCAGATCATCATGGATTCTATTTCGACTCCGCTGGCGTCGCTGGGCAGCGTAGTGGGCTGGGCTTACGTGATTTTTGTTCCGCTGCTGTGGTTCTTTGGTATTCACGGTTCACTGGCGCTGACCGCGCTGGACAGCGGTATCATGACGCCTTGGGCACTGGAAAACATCGCTATCTATCAACAGTTTGGTTCTGTAGACGCAGCATTGGAAGCCGGTAAGACGTTCCACGTCTGGGCAAAACCGATGCTGGACTCCTATATCTTCCTCGGCGGTAGCGGTGCAACCCTGGGGCTGATTATTGCTATCTTCCTGGCATCTCGTCGTCCGGATTATCGTCAAGTGGCGAAACTGGCCCTGCCGTCAGGTATCTTCCAGATTAACGAACCGATTCTGTTCGGTCTGCCAATTATCATGAACCCGGTTATGTTCATCCCGTTCATTCTGGTTCAACCGATTCTGGCCGCGATTATGCTGGCAGCCTACTACACTGGCATTATTCCACCGATTACCAATATTGCGCCGTGGACGATGCCAACCGGGTTAGGCGCGTTCTTTAACACCAACGGTAGTGTTGCGGCTCTGCTGGTGGCACTGTTCAACCTTGGGGTCGCCACGCTGGTGTATCTGCCATTCGTCGTCGTCGCCAACAAAGCGCAGAACGTTATTGATAAAGAAGAAAGCGAAGAAGATATCGCTAACGCATTGAAATTCTAAATTTAATCCGGCATGGCCTTTCGGTCATGCCGGACTGAACCAGAGGAAAAGAGTATGTTGGATATCGAAAATATCGTGGATACATCGTCAGAAGCTGAAGAGCTTGAAGAAGTGGTGATGGGGCTTATCATCAATTCGGGGCAGGCGCGTAGCCTGGCCTATGGCGCACTCAAGATGGCCAAACAGGGCGATTTTGAGGCGGCGAAGGCCATGATGGAACAGTCTCGTATGGCGCTGAACGAAGCGCACCTCGTACAAACGAAACTGATTGAAGGCGATCAGGGCGAAGGTAAAATGAAAGTGAGCCTGGTTCTGGTTCACGCACAGGATCACCTGATGACGTCGATGCTGGCACGCGAGCTGGTGACGGAACTGATTGAGCTTCACGAGAAGCCGAAATAGCGAGGAGTGCATGATGCAATTACAGATTAACGCACCGGAAATCAAAACCGTTTACGAGCAGCAGTTGTTTAATGGCAAAAATTTCCATGTGTTTATCTATAACAAAACTGAAAGTATCAGTGGACTGCATCAGCACGATTACTATGAATTTACGCTGGTATTAACCGGTCGCTATTATCAGGAAATCAACGGTAAACGTGTGCTGCTGGAACGTGGTGACTTTGTTTTTATCCCCCTGGGATCGCATCACCAAAGTTTCTATGATTTCGGCGCCACGCGGATCCTTAACGTCGGTATCAGTAAGCGTTTTTTTGAACAGCACTATCATCCTTTATTGCCGTTTTGTTTTGTTGCATCGCAGGTGTATCGGGCGAATAACTCCTTTCTCACCTATATCGAAACGGTCATTGCATCACTGAACTTTCGCGAGAGCGGGCTGGATGAATTTGTCGAAGTGGTCACCTTCTACATTATTAATCGACTCCGGCATCACCGTGAAGAACAAGTGTTGGATGACATTCCACAATGGCTGAGAGCGACCGTGGAAACGATGCACGACAAACGTCAGTTTAGCGAAAATGCGCTGGAAAACATGGTCCAGCTGTCGGCAAAATCTCAGGAATATCTGACTCGTGCCACCCAGCGTTATTACAGTAAAACACCGATGCAGATTATTAATGAAATCCGCATTAACTTTGCTAAAAAACAGCTGGAAATGACCAACTATTCGGTCACGGATATTGCTTATGAGTCTGGTTACAGCAGCCCAAGCCTGTTTATTAAAACGTTTAAAAAACTGACGTCGTTTACGCCCAATAGCTACCGGAAGAAGTTAACTGAGTTTAATCAGTAGCTATTATTTGCCAATAACCCATTTTTATAGCTTGCCCAAAATAGCGTCGGGACAGCCACGCTATATCTGACAAACGGGTTGAGCATAATACACGTCAGTGTTTTGACACTGAAGGGAGAAAGTATGAGCCAGAAATTAAAAGTCGTCACTATCGGTGGCGGGAGCAGCTACACCCCTGAATTACTTGAAGGCTTTATTAAGCGTTATCATGAGTTACCGGTGTCTGAATTGTGGTTGGTTGATGTCGACGGCGGTAAAGAGAAGCTGGATATTATTTTCGACCTGTGCCAACGCATGATCGACAATGCCGGCGTGCCGATGAAGCTGTATAAAACACTGGATCGTCGCGAAGCGCTGAAAGACGCTGACTTTGTGACCACGCAGCTGCGCGTTGGACAACTTAAAGCCCGTGAGCAGGACGAGCGAATCCCGCTGAGCCACGGTTATCTGGGCCAGGAGACAAACGGCGCGGGCGGCCTGTTTAAAGGTTTGCGGACTATTCCGGTTATTTTTGACATCGTGAAAGATGTCGAAGAACTGTGCCCGAATGCGTGGGTGATTAACTTTACTAACCCGGCCGGAATGGTCACTGAAGCCGTCTATCGCCATACAAATTTTAAGAAATTCATCGGGGTATGCAATATTCCGATCGGCATGAAAATGTTTATTACCGACGTGTTGGCGTTAAAAGAGAGCGATGATTTATCTATCGATCTGTTTGGCCTGAACCATATGGTGTTTATTAAAGATGTGCTGGTCAACGGCGAGTCACGTTTTGACGAACTGCTCGACGGCGTGGCCTCGGGGCAGTTAAAAGCGTCTACCGTGAAGAACATTTTCGACCTGCCGTTTAGCGAAGGATTGATTCGCTCGCTGAAACTGCTGCCATGTTCGTATTTGCTTTACTATTTCAAGCCAAAAGAGATGCTGGCGATTGAAATGGGTGAATACTATAAGGGCGGTGCACGCGCGCAGGTTGTGCAAAAAGTGGAGAAACAACTTTTTGAGCTGTATAAAAATCCTGAACTGAATGTGAAACCGAAGGAGCTTGAGCAGCGTGGTGGGGCGTATTACTCCGATGCGGCGTGTGAGGTGATCAACGCCATCTACAATGACAAGCAGACCGAGCACTATGTCAACATTCCTCACCATGGCCATGTAGACAACATTCCTGCGGACTGGGCGGTTGAGATGACCTGTACGCTGGGGCGCAATGGCGCGACCCCGCATCCACGGATCACGCATTTTGATGAGAAAGTGCTTGGCCTTATCTATACCATTAAAGGGTTTGAGGTGGCGGCGAGTAATGCGGCGCTGAGCGGTGAATTTAATGATGTGCTGCTGGCGTTAAATCTGAGCCCACTGGTGCATTCTGACCGTGATGCCGAAATTCTGGCGCGGGAACTGATCCTTGCCCATGAAAAATGGCTGCCAAACTTTGCCGGGTGCATCGAGACGCTCAAAAGCGAACAACACTGATAGAGGTCGGCTATGGAACGCGTACTGATTGTGAATGCGGATGATTTTGGCCTGAGCAAAGGGCAAAACTACGGCATTATTGACGCTTGTCGCCATGGTGTTGTCACCTCGACAACGGCGCTGGTCAACGGCGAGGCCATTGAGCATGCGGTGCAGTTGAGTCGTGAACTTCCTGAACTGTCTGTTGGCATGCACTTTGTGCTGACGCTGGGGAAACCGCTGACGGCAATGCCAGGGCTGACCCGCGACGGACTGCTGGGGAAATGGATCTGGCAGATGGCCGAGGAGGACACCTTGCCGCTGGATGAAATTTCGCACGAGCTGGCCGCACAGTATCAGCGTTTCATCGACCTGTTCGGCCGGGAGCCGACGCATCTGGATAGCCATCACCATGTGCATATGTTCCCGCAGATTTTCCCTGTAGTGGCCAATTTTGCGGCCCAGCACGGTATTGCGCTACGCATCGATCGTCAGACGGTGTTTGAGGCTGCTGACTTACCTGTTGCGTTGCGCACGTCGCAGGGATTTAGCAGCGAGTTTTACGGCGAGGCGATTTCCGAAGAGCTGTTTTTGCAGGTGCTAGACGCCTCAGCAGACAGGGGCGAGTCCTCGCTGGAAGTGATGTGCCACCCGGCCTTTGTCGATAATATCATTCGACAAAGCGCCTACTGTTACCCCCGCTTAACTGAACTTGATGTGCTGACGTCTCCGGTATTGAAATATGCTATTGCGGAGCGCGGTTATCGTCTCGGCAGTTTTCTGAACGTGTAATTCCTGAGTTTGCGGCGCGTCAATGCGCCGCTTTTTTTAGGCCGGAATGGCGTCGACTTTTCCGCTGCGAGACCAGACACGGTGCGCAGTCATGAGCGCCAGCAAGGTATCCATAAACTGCGCATCTGCGCTGTCCGCTTCAACAATCCCTTCTTCACCCTGATTGCTAACCTTCAGCACGGCTTTCAACTGACGCGCATCGCCTGCCAGCGCAATGGGTTTCAAATGTTTGTATGCTTCCAGTAAGTAGTAACGGGTATCGCCGCGCATGTCGATATCCGCAATATTGCCGCAAGGCACAATGACCGCATCCACGGTCAGTGATGGCGAACCGGCAAAGGTACCGGCGATGTTCAGCACCGAGCCATCGTCGGCAACCACGTTCCCCATACGCGAATAGAGCAATTTTGCATGCACACCGCGGGACTGGAGAGCTTGCATGATGGTGAGCATATCGGCCGATTTGACCTCGTCATTCAGCAAAATGGCCACTATCCGGCCTTTGATATCGCCTTGTGCCCCTGCGTACAAACTGAGTGATGGGGCTTCAGTTAACCCGTTGACGTCCGCAGGTGGGGCGATTTGCTGCTGTTCGTCGGTTAGTTCAAAACCGAGGTTGTCGGCAACAGATTGTGCAAGGGTGGTATCAATGTGCGCCAGTTGTTCAACCACTCTCTCGCGGATATACGGGCGGGTGACTTTGCTCAGTTCAAAACTGAATCCGCCAACAATATGCTGCTGCTCAATAGGCGTCTGACTTAGCCAGAACAGGCGAGGGTGCGCATAGTATTCGCCGAAAGAGGGGCTTCTTTCACGTATCTTACTGCCTTCAATACGTTCCTGATATGATTCAAAACCCCCGCGTTTAGGGCCAGGTGGCGTTTCGCGCGGCCAGTTATCATTGATCGAGTTTGGTTCATAGTTGGCCGGGTTGGTATCAATATCCATGCGATGCATGCCGTCGCGCTGGAAATTGTGATACGGGCAGGTCGGGCGGTTAATCGGAATTTCATGAAAGTTAGGTCCGCCCAGACGGCTGATCTGCGTGTCGGTATATGAAAACAGTCGGCCCTGTAGCAGCGGATCGTTGGTGAAATCAATACCGGGGACGATGTGTCCTGGATGAAATGCTACCTGCTCGTTTTCGGCAAAGAAATTATCCGGGTTACGGTTAAGCACCATTTTTCCGACGCGCTGAACCGGAACCAATTCCTCGGGGATCAACTTTGTTGGGTCGAGCAGATCAAAATCGAATTTAAACTCGTCCTCTTCCGCAATTAGTTGCAGTCCCAGCTCATATTCCGGGTAATCACCGGCTTCGATGGCCTCCCACAGATCGCGACGGTGGAAGTCAGGGTCTCGACCGGTAAGTTTTTGCGCTTCATCCCAAACCAGAGAGGCTTTGCCTGCCAGGGGTTTCCAGTGGAAGCGCACAAAGGTGGCTTTGCCTTGCGCGTTAATCAGTCGAAACGTGTGGATGCCAAAGCCTTCCATCGTGCGATAGCTGCGAGGGATCCCACGGTCTGACATGGCCCACATCACGTTATGCAGTGTTTCTGGCTGTAAAGAGACGTAATCCCAGAAGGTATCATGCGCGCTTTGTCCCTGTGGAATAGCCCAGTGCGGCTCTGGTTTAACCGCGTGGACGAAGTCCGGGAATTTATGGGCGTCCTGGATAAAAAACACCGGTGTATTATTTCCTACCAGGTCAAATATCCCCTCTTCGGTATAAAACTTTGTGGCAAATCCGCGAATATCCCGGACCGTGTCTGCTGAACCGGCGCCGCCCTGGACGGTGGAGAAACGCACAAAAACCGGGGTTATCTTATTTGCCTCGCACAGGAAGTCGGCTTTGGTGACGGCACTTAAATCGGCATAGGACTGAAAGTAACCATGCGCGGCGGAGCCACGGGCATGAACGATTCGTTCCGGAATGCGTTCATGATCAAAATGGGTAATCTTCTCACGCAGGATAAAATCCTCGAGCAGCGTCGGCCCACGGTTTCCGGCGCGTAATGAGTTTTGATCGTCTGCAATGCGGACACCCTGATTGGTGGTCAGGGCAAAATCTTCACTGCCTTTACGAAAAGGCTCCAGGGAGTTGAGTTTGTCATTAACGGTGTCGGGGGCCTTTGCACTTCCAGGGGCAGTGGGCTGCATGCCCGGCGGTGTGGGTTTGGCGTCGGGTTTGTGCGAGCCGTCTGCGGGGGCCAGGGAATCGAGCCCTGGTCTGGATTCGCTGGCATCATGAACCGGTGCCGGGTGATTGAGTGGATGCTTGTCATTCTGCGACATGAACTCGTCTCCTGTTTTCATTGCTGAAAGGGTCGTTGTTGCTGTCAAAAACATTAACTATAGACCACGCATCCAGGTGAGCCGGGATCCGTTGAAGGGGAATACTGTAATGAACAAGGCAAACAGCGCACGCAAGGCAGGACGTCAGGGCGCAAAATCGGCTAAGATAGCGTTTTTCTGATTTTTAGAATTTGTCTTTAGTGAAGCAACTGATTATGAAACCTCTTCGCCAACAAAATCGCAAGGTTATCAGCTACGTTCCGCGTGTGGAGCCCGCGCCACCAGAGCATGCGATAAAAATGGATGCGTTTCGTGACGTATGGATACTGCGCGGAAAATATGTCGCTTTTGTCTTAATAGGAGAGGCGTTTCAACGTTCGCCTGCGTTTACGGTTCCGGAGTCGGCGCAACGCTGGGCAAACCAGGTCCGTCAGGAAAACGAACTNAGCATGATACTCCGGCGGTTTTTTACGCTTCAGGAAACCGGTTTAACGGTGTGCCAGTTCGGCGTTATCGTCACTGTCCAGAATCGTTTTGTCGGTTTGCTTCAGCCACTGACTGGTGAGCGTACCGGCAGTCATGGAGCCACTGACGTTCAACGCAGTACGACCCATATCGATCAGCGGTTCTACGGAGATCAGTAGAGCGACCAGCGTAACCGGCAGGCCCATCGCCGGCAGCACGATCAGTGCGGCAAACGTTGCACCCCCACCCACACCCGCGACTCCGGCGGAGCTAACGGTCACAATACCGACCAGCGTTGCAATCCACATTGGGTCGAGCGGGTTAATCCCCACAGTCGGCGCAACCATCACTGCCAGCATTGCCGGGTACAGCCCCGCACAACCGTTTTGACCAATCGTGGCACCAAAAGAGGCGGCAAAGCTGGCAATCGACTCAGGCACACCCAGACGGCGGGTTTGCGCTTCCACATTCAGCGGAATAGACGCAGCACTGGAGCGGCTGGTGAAGGCAAACGTCAGTACCGGCCAGACTTTACGGAAGTACTTCAGCGGGCTCACGCCGTTAATACCCAGCAGAATACCGTGTACCACGAACATGATGCCCAGACCGAGGTACGAAGCCACCACGAAGCTGCCCAGCTTAATAATGTCCTGCAGGTTGGAGCCGGCAACCACTTTGGTCATCAACGCCAGAACACCGTACGGCGTCAGCTGCATCACCAGACGAACCAGCTTCATCACCCAGCTCTGCAGGGTATCAATAGCGGTTAATACGCGTTCGCCTTTCGGGGCATCATCTTTCAGCAGTTTCAGGGCCGCGACACCAAGGAATGCGGCGAAGATAACAACGCTGATAATGGAGGTTGGGTTAGCGCCAGTGAGATCGGCAAACGGGTTTTTCGGGATAAACGACAGCACCAGCTGCGGCACGCTCAGGTCGGCAACTTTACCCACGTAGTTGGTTTCGATGGCGTTCAAACGGGCGGTTTCAGCACCACCCTGTACCAGTCCATCCGCCGTCAGGCCGAACAGGTTAGTGACCAGTACCCCAACTAACGCGGCGATAAGTGTTGTAAACAGCAATGTCCCGATGGTCAGGAAGCTGATTTTCCCCAGCTGAGAGGCGTTGTGCAGACGCGCAACGGCGCTGAGGATAGAGGCAAATACCAGCGGCATGACGATCATTTGCAGAAGTTGAACATAGCCGTTGCCGACAATGTTGAACCACTGTACAGAATCTTTCAGTACCTGGCTGTCTGAGCCGTAAATCGTATGCAGGGCAAGGCCAAATACCACGCCCATAACCAGACCAACCAGTACTTTTTTGGCCAGACTCCACTGTTTGTGACGGGCTTGCGCCAGCACGAACAGCAGTACAACGAACACGATAATGTTCGCGATTAATGGAAAGTTCATCCCCGTTCTCCTGATCTTTTTTTATGTATCACCGAACTACAGTGATTCTGTTGGCGCAAGATTAGCAGAACTGTGACTTGCCTCTTATATTCAAATGGAATTGTTTATGCCAAAAATGACATTTTGGCCGATTTCTTAATCAGCCTGGTGTTTTATAAAACGATTAAACTGCATTTGTAGCGTATTAATCATCTGCGATGACCAGCGTACTGCACTGTTTTCAGGCAAAGTTTGTGGCATCCAGATAGCCCAGGCAAACAGCGCCATGCATAAAAAACGCTCCAGCTGGTTGCCTTTTTGCGGTACGAGGATCGGCAGGCGAAAGCGCCAGCGGCAGGGCCACAGCAGAGGAACGCCGGCTGGGGTCAGCATATCGGCCAGAATATGACTAAGGTAGCCGAGCACCATCCCCTGTAACGCATCCGCCGGGATTATCCAGGTCTCGGGTACTTTCAAATAGAACGTCGCCAGCAGGGCAAACACCGCCAGCAGGCTATGCGTAAACCCGCGATGACCAAATGCCCGGGCTATGGGCTTTGAGACCCACTTCAGACGCTGCCCCAGCAACGATTTGGGATGATCGATATCGGGCAGCAGGCAGGTCAAGATAGCTGAAGGAACAATATGCCACCAGTCACCCTGCGCGAGAACGGGCGTCAGTTCGGCATTCTTGGCAAATACCGCACAGGCAATAGAAAAAAGAAGGTGGCCTTCCGCCGTCATGATAAAACCCAATGAACTGTCAATTCATACAGTATAGGGGTTTTATACAGTAGGCGAAAGAGGTGACGTTGTAACCCTTTGTCACAAATAGGCGATTAACGTGCCAGCCAGCCACCGTCGACGGCCAATGTATAGCCATTAATGTAGTCAGAGGCGCGGCTGGCAAGGAATACCGCCGGGCCTTTCAGGTCGTCAGGCGTTCCCCAGCGTCCGGCCGGAATACGGTCGACAATCTCCTGATTACGGTCGGCATCGTCCCGCAGTTGCTGCGTATTGTTGGTCGCCATGTAGCCCGGCGCAATGGCATTGACGTTAATACCCTGTGCGGCCCATTCATTGGCCAGCAGGCGGGTTATGCCCAGCACGCCGCTTTTTGAAGCGGTGTAGGAAGGTACGCGGATACCGCCCTGGAAGGAGAGCATTGACGCAATGTTGATGATTTTTCCGCCCTGACCCTGGGTCAGGAATTGTCTGGCGACGGCCTGTGACAAAAAGAAAACGGATTTGAGATTCAGGTTCATCACATCATCCCAGTCTTGCTCACTAAAGCTCAGGGCGTCCTCACGGCGAATGGTCCCCGCGTTATTGACCAGAATATCGATCCGACCAAAGGTGGAGACCGTTTGCGTCACGATATCGTTCAGCGAGTCCTGCTGGCTGAGGTCGGCCTGGATAGTCAGAAAGCGTCGCCCGAGTGCATGGATTTTCTCAGCGGTTTGCACAGGAATTTTACGATTGACGCCGACCACATCGCAGCCGGCCTCCGCCAGCGCGACCGCCATACCTTGCCCAAGCCCGGTATCACATCCGGTGACGATTGCTACTTTACCTTCAAGACGAAAAGCATCCAAAATCATATTCACCCCGGCTATCAAATGGTTTTAACGCATGCTGTGAGTGAAAGAATAGGAGATGCTGGCAGGAAATACAATGAAAAATGAAACAACGTTTCAAAAATATGACTGACCTGGCAAAACGGGCAATGCAACCATTGCCCATCAGGGAATTATCCGCGTAGATGCGTGACGGTGAGATCGGCCAGCGAGGTCAATTTAACGTCAGCAAGAACAAAGCGGGCATCGTCCTGGTTCTCATGTGCAGGTACGACGATCGCGCGCATGCGTGCTGCTTTTGATGCAATCATGCCGTTGACAGAATCTTCCAGCGCTACGCAAGATAAGGGCTCCACACCCAATTTTGCCGCGCAGTCGAGGTAGACCTGAGGATGCGGTTTGCTGTAGGGCAATTTTTCTGCCGAGGCCAGCGCGTCGAAGCTGTCGCGAAGATCAAACATCGTCAGCACTTTTTCCAGCATATGCAGCGGGGAGGCCGATGCCAGACCCACTCGTAAGCCCTGGGATTTGCACAGCGCGACGGCTTCACGTACGCCAGGCAGCAGTGGTTTTGTCTCTTCAACCAGGGCGATAGCCCGGGTGATAATGCGATCGGTGACCTCCTGGCGAGATGGGCCGCTCCACGGTTGCTGGGCGAACCATAGATCTACAACCATATCGATACGCAACCCCAGCGTATCGGGCAGTTCATGGCGGCGAGTGATATCTACGCCTAAACTTGCGATCACATCCAGTTCAGCCTGATCCCAAAGGGGTTCAGAGTCGACCAGTAATCCATCCATATCGAAAATTGCAGCAAGAATTTGACGCGGGGTTGACATCACAACCTCTCCTTTGAACATGAAACAGCAGGGATTAAGAGCCTGGGTGAACCGGCTCTCAGCGTTCATTATGGCTAATCCTCGATTATACCGCCTTTAAAGATCAGGCGAAAATGGTTATCAACGGGTAAACTTAGGCCAAAATGACACGTCTTAATCAAGGGGAACTCATGACGTATCAACAAGCTGGACGCATTGCTGTCTTGAAAAGGCTGGTGGGATGGGTGATTTTCATCCCGGCGCTGATTTCAACGCTGGTTTCAGTACTGAAGTTTATGTATGCGCACAGTGAAAAGCAGGAGGGGATTAACGCGGTGATGCTCGACTTTGCCCACGTGATGATTGACATGATGCGGGTAAACACTCCCTTTCTTAACCTGTTTTGGTATAACTCACCGACACCTGATTTTCAAAGCGGACTGAATCTGGTTTTCTGGCTGATTTTTATTCTTATTTTTATCGGGCTGGCGATGCAGGATTCGGGTGCTCGCATGAGCCGTCAGGCTCGTTTTTTACGTGAAGGCGTTGAAGATCAGCTGATTCTGGAGCAGGCGAAGGGCAGTGAAGGGTTATCGCGAGAGCAGATTGAGTCGCGTATTGTCGTGCCGCATCATACGATTTTCTTACAAATATTCCCGCTCTATATTTTGCCGGTTATCGTCATCGTGATTGGCTATTTCTTCTTTTCGCTACTAGGTTTTTTGTAAGCGCGTCACTATCAGGCCCACGCGAAAGCTGCGGGCCTGATTAGCAAAGAACTTCCGCTATATATCTGTTAAGCCGCCAGTATCCTGTCCATCGCTTTCTGCGCCACCACCATATGTTGCCCGCCGAACAGAATCGCTCGATTCAGCAGCGTATAAAGCTGATAGACAGGCTGCCTGTCGAGAAAATCCAGCGGCAGGGGGGAAACCGACTGATAGCCGTCATAAATTTGCGGTGGCTGATCGCTATGTAATGGCAGCATTGCCAGGTCGCACTCTCTGTCGCCCCAATAGCAGGCGGGGTCAAAGATGTAGGGACCATGAGGGCCAAGGGCGCAGTTCCCCGACCACAAATCGCCATGCAGTAGTGAAGGCTGTGGCTGGTGTGATGACAAACGCTGCTGAACATGGTCAACAATGGCGTCAATATTGCCAAATGCGATCCCTTTTTCGGCGGCAAGCTCCAGTTGCCAGCCAATCCGCTGTTCTGCAAAAAAGGTAGACCAGCGACGCTGCCACGTATTGGGTTGTGGCGTGGTAGAGAGTGCATTATCAAAGTCGAGGCCAAACTGCGGCTGATCGCTCCATTCATGAAGATGCGCGAGCTGTTGTCCGAGAATAAAGGCGCTGTGGGCATCCAGTGGACGGGGAGGGAGGAAATCCATCACCAAAAAACTGTAGTCTCTGTCTGCACCGACCGCCCAGACCTTGGGGACTGAAACGGTATTGCTGCGGGAAAGCAGTTCCAGTTGGTCGGCTTCTGCCGTAAAGCCGGTTAATAGCTCCCTTTCATCGCATTTGACGAAAAAATCGCGCCCCGCATAGCGTAAATGCCATGCGGCGTGGATCTCACCGCCGGGCAGTTCATTACGCAGCTCGATTTCGCCTTCACCGAGTTGCTCGCTTAAAAGACGACTGATAGCCTGCCACATGATGTCTCTCCCCATGTTGTCTGCCAGATCATAAGGTTAGCGCAATAATGCGGTAAAAAAACACGAACCAACGCACACCGTGGACGCGTTATCGCTGAAAAAGCACGTAATGTTTGTTGCTATTTCACTCCTTGTCAGAGCGCTGCAGTTATGGGTTCACGTGATCCACTGCTTTGTTATCACGTGATTTTTCAGCATAGACGCATAACACGTATGTCGAAAGTTTTGTCGGTAAATCCCCCTGATGATGAGGGGAAGAGCATTACCGCGAAAGGTATGTGTATATTTTCTGCGTATCGTCCTGCGAGCATAAACGGGTACCCTGATTGAGGGTTGCCGCGCTACCTGCCGCTACGCCAAAACGAACAATATCGTCAAACGAAGCGTTCTGTGCCAGTTTCAGCGTCATCGCGCCGACCATGCTGTCACCCGCGCCGACGGTACTTTGGCTCTTAACCGGCGGGGGTACCACTTGTACGCAGGTTTCACCGTCAACGCCCAGTGCCCCTTGCGGTCCCAACGAAACGACAACACGTTGCGCTTTACCGCTGTGCACAATTTCCTCCGCGGCCTTACGGACGTCATCAGGTTGTGTGAGTTCGCGGTTAACCAACGCGCTGAGTTCTTTGAGGTTGGGTTTGACCAGTTCTATATTGCCGAGCGTTAATGCGGCAGTCAGTGCCTCACCTGAGCTATCAACAATGCAGCGAATGCCCTGCTTTTGTGCCGCAGTAATAAGCTGGGTGAGTTTTTCAAGCTTCACGCCGGGTGGCAGGCTGCCGCTTATCACCAGCAGCGCGCCGGACTCAATTTCCAGCACCTGATCCTGAAGCTGGTGGAACTCGTCATCGGTAAGTGTTGCCCCAGGCATAACAAATCGATACTGCTCGCCGCTGGATTCTACGTGGACGTGAAGATTTTGCCGGGTCCAGTCTTTGGCCTCTATGGTGGCGACCGGGACATTTTCATCGGCAAGCAATGATACCAGGTGTTCCCCGGTAGCGCCGCCAGCAGGAAAGATAGCCGTTGCGTTTCCGCCAAGATGAGCAATGGCGCGGGCCACGTTAATACCACCACCACCGGGTTCAAAAAACGGCGAGGTGCAGCGAAGTTTACCTTCGGGATAGATTTGCGGGGTGATTGTTGCGCTATCGAGAGAGGGCGCAAGTGTTAACGTATAGATACGTACCATCTTTACCTCCTGTTAGGCTGTCCTCAGTCTGGCACTTAATGTGACGAAAGTGAAGTAATTAACAACATGATTTATCGAATCTTTATTTAAAATTATCTCGGCAAAGATATATAAATAAAATTACGGTTTAAGAACGCTCTTATTCAAAAAATGAAATAAGAAATTATTGCTATGTTATTCGAGTCTTTTTATAATTTGTTACCTTTCAAGGGGCTTTTGTCATTGATCCCTATGAAAGTTTCCGAGACCGTAATGGTCTCTTTTTTTGTTGTACGGACTCTTTATAAATGAAGCTTTTGAAGACAGTACCCGCAGCACTCGTGCTGATGGGGGGCGTGTTTGCGTCAATGCATGCCGCCGCCGATGATTCCGTTTTTACTGTCATGGATGATCCCTCCAGCGCGAAAAAAACCTTTGAAGGTAACCTGAACGCGGGGTACCTCGCCCAGTCAGGCAACACAAAAAGTTCTTCTTTAACCGCAGATACCACCATGACCTGGTACGGTGAAACCACGGCGTGGTCTCTGTGGGGCAATGCCAGCAATACCTCGTCGAATGATGAACGCTCTTCGGAGAAATACGCCGTAGGTGGTCGTAGTCGTTTTAATATGACGGATTATGATTACCTGTTCGGACAGGCCAGTTGGTTGACCGACCGATACAACGGCTATCGCGAGCGTGACGTACTGACTGCAGGTTATGGTCGTCAGTTCCTTAATGGGCCGGTACACAGCTTCCGTTTCGAGTTCGGTCCAGGCGTACGCTATGACGAACACACCGATGGCACAACCGAAACGCAGCCGCTGGGTTATGCGTCAGGCGCTTATGCGTGGCAGATGACGGACACCACCAAATTCACACAAGGGGTGTCGGTGTTTGGTGCTGAAGATACGACGCTTAACTCTGAAACAGCGTTAAATGTGGCTATCAACGAACACTTCGGTTTGAAAGTGGCTTATAACGTCACCTGGAACTCAGAACCACCGGCTACGGCACCGGAACATACCGATCGTCGTACGACCGTTTCGCTCGGCTATCGTATGTAGTAAAAAACCGGGTCAAATAAATGGCCCGGCTTTTCCAAATAAAATTTCAGTGTTATTATTATCTGACCGGCATTTTAATTTTTTCGAAAAAAAATTTTCTTCATACTTTCTCCATAATTACTCTTTTGGGTACATATTCAATTTATTTGACACGAATTGATAAATAAATTGACTAGGAAAAAGTGTGAGCCAGATCTACACTCTTACCTACAGGCAATTAATCGCCTTCAGACCTTAGCATTAATTCAAGTAAGAGAAGATACCTATGAAAAATATCAAAGCGACGGCTGCTGTCATCGTGCTTTCTGCGCTGTCCTTCGGTGTGTTTGCAGCCGTTCCGGTCACCAACGCACCGTCTGATAACACGACACAAGTTGGCATCACGCATGCCTCTGATGTGGAAGCAGGTTCAAATATCGCTCCTGGTTCCCAGTCAACTGGCCAAAGTATGAATGATGCGTTTAATGTTCATACCCTGGTTGCTGGCGAATGGTCTTAATATCTTCATCAGTGTCCAGACGTCTATTCAGCCAAATGTCGTAATGAAAAAACCGGATATTGATGTACCGGTTTTTATTTTGTCATAAACAGTAAAGTAATACTGAAATATCTTTTTTAATTTATTGGATGCATCTGTGTACATCGCGAAATAACGCAAAGTACCATTTATTAACGGCGTGACGGTTCAACCCCAAATCATTGCTGCCCACCTTAACATCAGCATTGCCGCGCAAATGACGAGCAGTACCACAACCATTTTCCAGTGTTTTTTGGCAAAGCGATTTTTTGGCATGGTTCTTTCCTGGTCAGTAACAATGATTACCGCATAGTGTAACAAAGACGGCAGGGCGCCAGTGAATTGATTTACATCATAGATGGCGCGTTGATTGTCGCTTTGAACGACCCGTAATGCCGTGTACACTGTCAGGCGGTGTTATCAAAAAGCGGGTGTAGGTTACAGCGTTGCCAGTCAGGTAATGCGTGACATATTTCGCAGAGTGAAGCGGGAATCAGCCCACACCTTTTTGATAAATTTTAAATAGTGAAACTTTGTATGTGCTCTTACGTGTGGGGCACCACTGCAAATAAGGATATAACATGCCTGTTATTACTCTTCCTGATGGCAGCCAACGCCATTACGACCACGCTGTAAGTCCCATGGATGTTGCGCTGGACATCGGTCCAGGTCTGGCGAAAGCCACAATCGCTGGCCGTGTAAACGGTGAGCTGGTTGATGCTTCCGATCTGATTGAACAGGATGCGAAACTCTCCATCATTACCGCTAAGGATGATGAAGGTCTGGAGATCATTCGTCACTCCTGTGCGCACCTGTTAGGGCACGCGATCAAACAACTCTGGCCGCACACCAAAATGGCGATCGGACCGGTTGTTGACAACGGCTTTTACTACGATATCGATCTTGACCGTACGTTAACCCAGGAAGACGTCGACGCGCTCGAAAAGCGGATGCACGAGCTCGCTGAGAAAAACTACGATGTCATTAAGAAGAAAGTCAGCTGGTACGAAGCGCGTGAAACGTTCGTGAAGCGTGGCGAGACCTATAAAGTCTCTATCCTTGATGAAAATATTGCCCATGATGACAAGCCTGGCTTGTATCATCATGAAGAATACGTCGATATGTGCCGTGGCCCGCACGTGCCGAACATGCGTTTCTGTCATCACTTCAAACTGATGAAGACTGCTGGGGCATACTGGCGCGGCGACAGCAACAACAAGATGCTGCAGCGCATTTATGGTACTGCATGGGCCGATAAAAAAGCGCTGAGTGCCTACCTGCAACGTCTGGAAGAAGCGGCTAAACGCGACCACCGTAAAATTGGTAAGCAGCTTGACCTGTATCATATGCAGGAAGAAGCGCCAGGTATGGTGTTCTGGCATAACGATGGCTGGACAATTTTCCGTGAACTGGAAGTTTTCGTTCGTTCGAAACTGAAAGAATACCAGTATCAGGAAGTGAAAGGCCCGTTCATGATGGACCGTGTGCTGTGGGAAAAAACAGGGCACTGGGACAACTACAAGGATGCGATGTTCACCACCTCTTCAGAGAACCGTGAATACTGCATCAAGCCAATGAACTGCCCAGGCCACGTTCAGATCTTTAATCAGGGTCTGAAATCGTATCGCGACCTGCCGCTGCGTATGGCGGAATTTGGTAGCTGTCACCGTAACGAACCGTCAGGTGCGCTGCACGGCCTGATGCGCGTACGTGGCTTCACTCAAGATGATGCGCATATCTTCTGTACCGAAGAGCAGATTCGTGATGAAGTTAACGCCTGCATTCGTATGGTCTACGATATGTACAGCACCTTTGGCTTCGAGAAAATCGTCGTCAAACTCTCCACTCGCCCCGAGAAACGTATCGGTAGCGATGAAATGTGGGACCGTGCTGAAGCGGACTTAGCGGTTGCGCTAGAAGAAAACAACATCCCGTTTGAGTTCCAACTGGGTGAAGGCGCATTCTACGGTCCGAAAATTGAATTTACCCTGTATGACTGCCTCGATCGCGCATGGCAGTGCGGTACTGTACAGCTGGACTTCTCTCTGCCGTCTCGTCTGAGCGCCTCTTATGTTGGCGAAAACAACGAGCGTCAGGTACCGGTAATGATTCACCGCGCGATTCTTGGGTCAATGGAACGTTTCATTGGTATCCTGACCGAAGAGTTCGCTGGCTTCTTCCCGACCTGGCTTGCGCCGGTTCAGGTTGTAGTCATGAATATTACCGATTCGCAGTCTGAATACGTCAACGAATTAACGCAGAAATTACAAAATGCGGGTATTCGTGTAAAAGCAGACTTGAGAAATGAGAAGATTGGCTTTAAAATCCGCGAGCACACTTTACGTCGTGTCCCTTACATGTTGGTCTGTGGCGACAAAGAGGTAGAAGCAGGCAAAGTTGCCGTGCGTACCCGTCGTGGCAAAGACTTGGGCAGCCTGGACGTAAGTGAAGTTATCGAGAAGCTGCAACAAGAGATTCGCAGCCGCAGTCTTCAACAACTGGAGGAATAAGGTATTAAAGGCGGAAAACGAGTTCAAACGGCACGTCCGAATCGTATCAATGGCGAGATTCGCGCCCTGGAAGTTCGCTTAACAGGTCTGGAAGGCGAAGCTTTGGGTATTGTGAGTCTGAGAGAAGCTATCGAAAAAGCTGAAGAAGCTGGAGTAGATTTAGTTGAAATCAGCCCTAACGCCGAACCGCCAGTTTGTCGTATTATGGACTACGGCAAGTTCCTTTATGAAAAGAGTAAATCTTCTAAGGAACAGAAGAAAAAGCAAAAAGTTATCCAGGTTAAGGAAATTAAATTCCGTCCTGGCACCGACGATGGCGATTACCAGGTAAAACTCCGCAGCCTGGTACGCTTTCTGGAAGAGGGTGATAAAGCTAAGATCACGCTGCGTTTCCGCGGCCGTGAGATGGCTCACCAACAGATCGGTATGGAAGTGCTTACGCGCGTCCGTGACGATCTGAGTGAACTGGCAGTGGTCGAATCCTTCCCTACGAAGATCGAAGGCCGCCAGATGATCATGGTGCTCGCTCCTAAGAAGAAACAGTAAGGCCTTCAAGTAGCAATTCCTGTGGAGCCTACGGGCTTCGCAGGTTTTGTTCGCCTATGTTTCGTTTATTAACAATGCGAAGTGGAAGTTATTAAAATGCCAAAAATTAAGACCGTACGCGGTGCTGCTAAGCGCTTCAAAAAAACCGGTGGTGGTGGATTTAAGCGTAAGCACGCAAACCTGCGTCATATTCTGACCAAAAAATCTACTAAGCGTAAACGTCACCTGCGTCCAAAAGGCCTCGTGTCTAAAGGCGATCTGGGTCTGGTTATCGCGTGCCTGCCGTACGCATAAGCCGTTAACGTTTAATTAATTTTTTTACTAAGAATATAGATACAGGAGAGCACATATGGCTCGCGTAAAACGTGGTGTAGTTGCCCGTGCACGTCACAAGAAAATTTTGAAACAAGCTAAAGGCTACTACGGTGCGCGTTCTCGCGTATACCGCGTTGCCTTCCAGGCTGTTATCAAAGCTGGTCAGTACGCTTATCGTGACCGTCGTCAGAAAAAGCGTCAGTTCCGTCAACTGTGGATTGCGCGTATCAACGCAGCAGCACGTCAGAACGGTATTTCTTACAGCAAATTCATCAACGGCCTGAAAAAAGCCTCTGTTGAAATCGACCGTAAGATCCTGGCTGACATCGCAGTATTCGACAAAGTAGCGTTCACCGCTCTGGTTGAAAAAGCGAAAGCAGCTCTGGCATAAGCCGGTGAAAAGAGGGAGCCTGGCTCCCTCTCTTTTATTTGTAGCGTAATCAATTAGTTGACAATTCACCCGTAAGCCTTTTCAATAAAGGTTGTCCGGTTTTTACTACATAAGGTAACGCAAGCATGAATGCTGCTATTTTCCGCTTCTTTTTTTACTTTAGCACCTGAATCCGGGAGGCTAGCGCGTGAAAGAAGAAACGGAAAACAGCGCCTAAGAGCCTCCCTGGTGGAGGCTTTTTTTATACACGTAATCCTTCAAGCGGCCCCTGTATTGGCTGCATTTTGCTCTCTTGCCGCCTGGATGCAACTTGAATGATTTTGTGTATATATGAGCGACATATGAATATCGCCACACAACGAGGAAAACCATGTCACATCTCGCAGAGCTGGTTGCCAGTGCAACGGCCGCCATTAACCAGGCTTCAGATGTTGCCGCGTTAGACAATGTCCGCGTCGAATATTTGGGTAAGAAAGGGCATTTGACCCTGCAAATGACAACCCTGCGCGAACTGCCGCCTGAAGAGCGTCCGGCAGCAGGTGCGGTTATCAATGAAGCCAAAGAGCAGGTACAGCAGGCGCTGAACGCGCGTAAAGCTGATTTAGAAAATGCTGCGCTGAATGCACGTCTGGCAGAAGAAACCATTGATATCTCCCTGCCGGGCCGTCGTATTGAAAACGGCGGGTTGCATCCGGTCACACGTACCATCGACAGGATTGAAAGCTTCTTCGGTGAGCTCGGATTTACCGTGGCGACGGGACCGGAAATCGAAGATGACTACCACAACTTCGATGCGCTGAATATTCCAGGCCATCACCCGGCGCGTGCTGACCACGACACGTTTTGGTTTGACGCCACGCGCCTGCTGCGTACTCAGACCTCTGGCGTGCAGATCCGCACCATGAAAGAAAAACAGCCGCCAATCCGCATTATCGCACCGGGCCGCGTGTATCGTAACGACTACGATCAGACGCACACCCCGATGTTCCATCAGATGGAAGGCTTGATTGTTGATACCAACATCAACTTCACCAACCTGAAAGGCACGCTGCACGATTTCCTGCGTAACTTCTTTGAAGAGGATCTGCAGGTACGTTTCCGTCCTTCCTATTTCCCGTTCACTGAGCCTTCTGCAGAAGTTGACGTAATGGGAAAAAATGGCAAATGGCTGGAAGTGCTGGGCTGCGGTATGGTCCACCCGAACGTGCTGCGTAACGTTGGTATCGACCCAGAAATCTACTCAGGTTTTGCCTTCGGTATGGGTATGGAGCGTCTGACCATGCTGCGTTACGGCGTCACCGATCTGCGTTCTTTCTTCGAAAACGATCTGCGTTTCCTCAAACAGTTTAAATAAAGGCAGGATAAAACAATGAAATTCAGTGAACTGTGGTTACGCGAATGGGTAAACCCGGCAATTGATAGCGATGCGCTGTCAAACCAGATCACCATGGCGGGCCTCGAGGTCGACGGCGTTGAAGCCGTTGCCGGTGAATTTAACGGCGTAGTGGTCGGTGAAGTGGTTGAGTGCGGCCAGCACCCGAACGCAGACAAACTGCGTGTCACCAAAGTTAATGTGGGCGGCGATCGTCTGCTGGATATCGTCTGTGGCGCACCTAACTGCCGTCAGGGATTAAGAGTCGCCGTGGCGACCATCGGTGCCGTTCTGCCGGGCGATTTCAAGATTAAAGCCGCCAAACTGCGCGGTGAGCCGTCAGAAGGGATGCTGTGCTCGTTCTCTGAGCTGGGTATTTCCGATGATCATAACGGGATTATCGAACTGCCGGCGGATGCGCCGATTGGCACCGATATCCGCGAATACCTGAAGCTTGACGATAACACTATCGAAATCAGCGTTACGCCGAACCGCGCCGACTGCTTAGGCATCATCGGTGTTGCACGCGATGTTGCGGTACTGAACAAAGCCCCGCTGGTTGAGCCGGAAATCGTTCCTGTGGCGGCGACAGTTGATGACGTGCTGCCAATCCAGGTTGAAGCCGTTGACGCCTGTCCGCGCTATCTGGGCCGTGTGGTTAAAGGTATCAATGTTAAAGCACCAACGCCGCTGTGGATGAAAGAGAAACTGCGTCGTTGCGGGATCCGTTCCATCGATGCCGTGGTTGATGTGACCAACTATGTACTGCTCGAACTGGGTCAGCCGATGCATGCGTTCGACAAAGACCGCATTGAAGGCGGAATTGTTGTGCGAATGGCAAAAGAGGGTGAGACCCTGGTATTGCTGGACGGCAGCGAAGCAAAACTGAATGCGGATACGCTGGTTATTGCTGACCACAACAAAGCGTTGGCAATGGGCGGCATCTTTGGCGGAGAGCACTCTGGTGTGAATGATGAGACGCAAAACGTCCTGCTGGAATGTGCGTTCTTCAGCCCGCTGTCCATTACGGGTCGCGCGCGTCGTCACGGTCTGCACACCGATGCCTCTCACCGCTATGAGCGTGGCGTCGATCCGGCACTGCAGCACAAAGCTATGGAGCGTGCAACGCGTCTGCTGATTGATATCTGCGGCGGCGAAGCCGGTCCGGTTATCGATGTGACGACCGAAGCCACGCTGCCAAAACGCGCAACCATTACGCTTCGTCGTAGCAAACTGGATCGTCTGATTGGCCATCATATTGCCGATGAGCAGGTGAGCGATATTCTGCGTCGTCTGGGTTGTGACGTGACGGAAGGCCAGGATGAGTGGCTGGCGGTTGCACCGAGCTGGCGTTTCGACATGTCGATTGAAGAAGACCTGGTCGAAGAAATTGCCCGCGTATACGGTTATGACAATATCCCGAATACGCCTATTCAGGCAGGCCTGATCATGGGGACGCATCGCGAAGCAGATTTATCGCTGAAGCGTGTCAAAACCATGCTCAATGATAAAGGCTACCAGGAAGTGATCACCTACAGCTTCGTCGACCCGAAAGTTCAGGCGCTGCTGCATCCGGGTGAAGAAGCGCTGTTGCTGCCAAGCCCAATCTCAATCGACATGTCGGCAATGCGTTTGTCCCTGTGGACCGGCTTGCTGTCTACGGTGGTGTATAACCAGAACCGTCAGCAGAACCGCGTGCGTATTTTCGAAACGGGTTTACGTTTTGTTCCCGATACCCAGGCTAACCTCGGGATCCGTCAGGATCTGATGTTGGCAGGTGCGATCTGCGGCAACCGTCATGATGAACACTGGAACCTGGCAAAAGAGGCCGTTGATTTCTATGATCTGAAAGGCGATCTGGAAGCGGTTCTCGACCTGACCGGTAAACTGGGTGACATTCAGTTCAAAGCTGAAGCCAATCCGGCATTACATCCGGGCCAGTCTGCGGCGATTTATCTGAAAGGTGAACGTATTGGTTTCATTGGGGTTGTTCATCCTGAGCTGGAACGTAAACTGGATCTGAACGGTCGCACTTTAGTGTTTGAACTGGAGTGGAACAAGCTCGCAGACCGCGTGGTGCCTCAGGCTCGTGAAGTTTCTCGCTTCCCAGCGAACCGCCGTGATATCGCCGTGGTGGTGGCAGAAAACGTTCCCGCTGCGGATATTTTATCCGAGTGTAAGAAAGTTGGCGTAAATCAGGTAGTTGGCGTAAACTTATTTGACGTGTACCGCGGTAAGGGTGTTGCGGAGGGTTATAAGAGCCTCGCTATCAGCCTGATCCTTCAGGATACCAGCCGTACACTTGAAGAAGAGGAGATTGCCGCTACCGTCGCCAAATGTGTAGAGGCATTAAAAGAGCGATTCCAGGCATCATTGAGGGATTGAACCTATGGCGCTTACAAAAGCTGAAATGTCAGAATATCTGTTTGATAAGCTTGGGCTTAGCAAGCGGGATGCCAAAGAACTGGTCGAGCTGTTTTTCGAAGAGATCCGTCGTGCTCTGGAAAATGGTGAGCAGGTAAAACTCTCTGGTTTTGGTAACTTCGATCTGCGTGATAAGAATCAACGCCCGGGACGTAACCCGAAAACGGGCGAAGATATTCCCATTACAGCACGGCGCGTGGTGACCTTCAGACCCGGACAGAAGTTAAAAAGTCGGGTCGAAAACGCAACGCCCAAAGAAGAGTGATTTGACGTTCCGCTAAGTCACTTACGCCGCCATCAAAGCGGCAGTGAAAAGCATGACGTATATATACCCTAAATACTTCGAGTTGCAGGAAGGCGGCGACGCAGCGAATCTCCAGGAGCGTACATAAGTACGTGACTGGGGTGAGCGAGTAAAGCCAACGCACATGCGGCTGGAAGTATGACGGGTATAACTAAAAAGGCCGCTCTGCGGCCTTTTTCCTTTCCACTACCGAATCAGCGCCGTAAAATCCCCCCATCTCTTTTCAGCAGAATGGAAAACATGCTGACCTTCGCCCATCAACAACAGCGACGAAATGTACGCTGGATATTGTCTCTGTCAGCGCTGATGCTGCTGGCAACGATCCTCAGCCTGTGCGCAGGCGAACAGTGGATTGCGCCCGGCAACTGGTTTAGCGCCCGTGGCGATCTGTTCGTCTGGCAAATTCGACTTCCTCGTACGCTGGCCGTACTGCTGGTCGGTGCCGCGCTGGCGCTGTCCGGTGCTGTGATGCAGGCGCTGTTCGAAAACCCCTTAGCCGAACCAGGCCTGTTGGGCGTGTCTAACGGCGCAGGCGTTGGACTCATCGCCGCGGTGCTATTGGGGCAGGGCCAGTTACCCGGCTGGGCGCTGGGCCTGTGCGCGATTGCCGGGGCGCTGATCATCACGCTTATCCTTCTGCGTTTTGCCCGCCGCCACCTGTCGACCAGCCGTCTGCTGCTGGCGGGCGTGGCGCTGGGTATTATTTGTAGCGCCTTGATGACGTGGGCTATCTACTTCTCAACCTCTTTTGATCTGCGACAGTTAATGTACTGGATGATGGGCGGCTTTGGCGGTGTTGACTGGCAGCAGGCCTGGCTGATGGTCGCGCTGCTGCCCGTTTTACTGTGGATTTGCTGTCAGTCGCAGCCGATGAATATGCTGGCGCTGGGGGAGACGTCTGCGCGCCAGCTAGGGCTGCCTTTATGGTTCTGGCGGAACCTGCTGGTGGTGGCCACTGGCTGGATGGTGGGGGTCAGCGTGGCGCTTGCTGGCGCCATTGGTTTTATCGGCCTGGTTATCCCGCATATTCTGCGACTGTGTGGATTAACCGATCATCGCGTATTACTGCCTGGCTGTGCGCTGGCGGGGGCTATTGCATTACTGTTAGCGGATGTTGTGGCACGTCTGGTGCTGGCGTCGGCTGAACTGCCTATCGGCGTGGTAACGGCAACCATGGGTGCACCGGTATTTATCTGGTTATTGTTAAAATCCGGGCGCTAGACGTCTGCGGTTCGGACTATGATTAAACACGGAAAATTGATCGCTGACTATCCACCTGGAGATGCTATGCAAGACACTATTTTCAATACCGAAGTGACGACTATCGACGGAGATGTCGTCTCATTACAAGCGTATGCCGGAAAAGTTCTGTTAATTGTTAATGTTGCCTCAAAATGTGGATTAACGCCGCAGTATGAGCAACTGGAGAATCTGCAGAAAACATGGCACGAGCAGGGATTTACCGTGTTGGGGTTCCCCTGCAATCAGTTTCTCGGTCAGGAACCCGGTAGTGAAGAGGAAATTAAAACCTGGTGCAGTACTACCTGGGGCGTTACTTTCCCCATGTTCAGTAAAATAGATGTCAACGGCGAAGCGCGCCATCCGCTGTATCAGAAGCTGATTGCCGCCGCGCCCACCGCCGTAGCGCCAGCCGACAGTGGGTTTTATGCGCGCATGGCGAGCAAAGGGCGCGCGCCGCTCTATCCGGACGATATTCTGTGGAATTTCGAGAAGTTTTTAGTCGGGCGCGATGGTCAGGTTTTACAGCGTTTTTCACCCGATATGACGCCTGAAGACCCCATCCTTGTGGAACATATCAACGCGGCGCTGGCAAAATAATGTCTCCTTTGATGCAGCTCCAGAATGTGGCGGAATCGACCCGGCTTGGCCCGCTTTCCGGTGAGATAAGGGCCGGGGAGATCCTACACCTTGTCGGACCCAACGGCGCAGGAAAAAGCACGCTGCTGGCGAGGATGGCGGGGTTAACGACCGGTGAAGGAACCATCGTGTTGGGTGATGTGCCGCTCGATGACTGGCCTGCGGCAAAACTGGCGCAACATCGCGCTTATCTTGCGCAACAACAAAACCCCCCGTTTGCCATGCCAGTTTGGCATTTTCTGACGCTGCATCAGCCTGATAAAACGCGTACCGATTTGCTGCAGGAGACGGCCGACGCGCTTGGGTTGGGTGATAAACTTGGACGTGGGTCGAATCAGCTTTCTGGCGGCGAATGGCAGCGGGTGCGTCTTGCGGCGGTAATACTGCAAATTTGTCCGCAGGCTAATCCGCACGGCCAACTGTTGCTGTTAGATGAACCGATGAACAGTCTGGATGTTGCGCAACAAAATGCACTGGACCGCCTATTGGGCCGACTCTGTCAGCAGGGAATTGCAATTGTGATGAGCAGTCATGACCTGAACCATACGTTGCGTCATGCGCACAAAGCCTGGTTACTCAAGCGCGGGAAGCTGCTGGCCAGTGGTACACGCGATGCGGTGCTGACGCCGGCTAATCTCTCTCAGGCTTATGGCGTAAACTTCCGTCGTCTGGATATCGAAGGCCACAGAATGCTCATATCAACCACTTAAGTTAAATGGGCTCTTGAAAACCCCATTATTTCCACGCTAAATTGGCGCAAGAATAAAAAATAGAGGATTCGTCCTGCATGCGTTTTTGGCTTCTTTTTATCACAGCTTTGTTTTTGGCAGGGTGCAGTAGCCATCGCGCTCCCGCACCCAATGCCCGGTTATCGGACTCTATCGCCGTGATTGCCGGTCTTAACGACCAGTTACAGCACTGGCGTGGTACACCTTATCGTTATGGAGGAATGAGCCGGAGCGGCGTGGATTGTTCTGGCTTTGTACTGATGACGATGCGCGATAAATTCGACCTGCAATTACCACGCGATACGCGCACGCAGTCAAAGATTGGTACCGAAATTGATAAAGATGAATTGCTGCCAGGCGATCTGGTTTTCTTTAAAACCGGATCGGGTGAAAGCGGGCTACACGTCGGTATTTACGATACCAATAATCAATTTATTCATGCCTCCACCAGTCGTGGCGTGATGCGCTCCTCGCTTGATAATGTCTACTGGCGTAAAAATTTCTGGCAGGCGCGACGTATTTAAATCTCCCGGGTGATGGGGCTGGTCATGTATGAAGCAGCTCCATCATCGCCATTTAAAGTCAACTTTCACTTCAGCTGCTGCACTGACAATAACCCTGTGCATTAAGAGAGTATTTTGCTAAAAATATGATTTATGCCGAGTTATTAAAAAGTACAAAGCTGGATATTAGCTTATAATCAGGATAAGCTAAAAAAAAGGATTCGATTTACTGGCTAAAAAGGGAAAAATGAAAGAGCCTCAATTTGCATCTGATGTGACGTATTTTTCCATCCTTTGCTACAGGATGCCGGATTACACCCATGCAGCGGGGCTGGCACAATGATAGTTTCACTGGATAATCTTTATCATTCTGAGTTCTCTTTTCTTCCTGCGAGAAGTGCAGGAGGCGATCTTAAATACGTAGACATCATCACCCATTTTGTTAGTCCTGACGGCGTAGTGCATATGCCATCAGGGTTGGTCATACCTCGGATGTCGGACGATGAGCAGCGTCGTTTATTTAGCGAAAAACTCGAATTAATCGAAACATGCCAACATTTTTTTATTCAACGCAACATTTCTGCGTGGCTTAATTTAACTCCAGCAGTCGCTAATACTTTATTATTAGATGCAGAATATGCTTCGCGTATTGAACGATTTTCATTTATTGAATTAACCATTAATGAAAGTTTTCCCGAGTTAAACAAGGGTAAAGAAAATCCAATACTGGCGGCATTAGCGGCGCGATTTCCATTAGTCTTGACCAACTTTGGTGCGCCAGGCATATCCACGCGTGCAATTTTTGATGGCCTGTTCAAACGTGTCGTACTGGATAAACACTTTATTCAACAACGTATTACGCAAAATTCGTTTGAGCCTTTTATGCGCGCTATTCAGGCACAAATATCCCCAGACTGCGAATCAATAATCATCAGCGGCATTGATACGCAGGAGATGCTCGAACGGGTATTGCCCCTGGGATTCAGCGCCATGCAGGGTGCGCTATGGCCAGCTGTCTTACCCGCGCAGATAACCTCATTGATGCAAGGATAACCCTTGCATTTGCCGGTGTTTAACCGTTCGTTAACAGTCTACACTAGAGGCAGGAGGCCCTATGACCCTGTCTTTTACCACCCGCTGGCGTGATGAATTGCCAGCAACCTATACGGCACTTTCGCCTACTCCCCTGAAAAATGCGCGCGTAATTTGGCATAACGATATGCTTGCTGAGCAATCAGGGATCCCGGCTACGTTGTTTAATAGTGAAAATAACGCAGGCGTTTGCGGCGGTGAAACGCTGCTTCCCGGCATGTCGCCGTTGGCGCAGGTCTATAGCGGACATCAGTTTGGTGTTTGGGCAGGGCAGTTGGGTGACGGACGCGGGATCCTGCTGGGCGAACAGCTGCTCGCCGATGGCTCGACGCTTGACTGGCATCTGAAAGGCGCGGGACTTACGCCATATTCGCGCATGGGAGACGGGCGTGCGGTACTGCGTTCGACGATCCGCGAAAGTCTGGCCAGCGAAGCCATGCATTATCTCGGGATCCCCACGACGCGAGCGCTGTCGGTGGTCACCAGCGACACGCCGGTCTACCGCGAAACGGTAGAAGCCGGGGCGATGCTGATTCGCGTGGCGCAAAGTCATATGCGCTTTGGTCACTTTGAACACTTCTACTATCGTCGTGAACCCGAAAAAGTACGTCAACTGGCCGATTTTGCGATTCGCTATTATTGGCCGCACTGGCAGGACGAGGCGGATAAATATCAACGGTGGTTTCAGGACGTGGTCACGCGCACCGCGACCTTAATTGCCGACTGGCAGACGGTAGGGTTTGCGCACGGGGTGATGAACACCGACAACATGTCGATTCTGGGGCTGACGATGGACTACGGTCCCTTCGGTTTTCTGGATGACTATGTGCCTGATTTTATCTGTAATCATTCGGATCACCAGGGGCGATACAGTTTCGATAATCAACCGGCTGCCGCGCTGTGGAATTTGCAGCGGCTGGCGCAAACCCTGTCGCCGTTTATTGCGGCCGACGCACTCAATGACGCGCTGGATAACTATCAACTGGCGCTGCTGACCCGTTATGGGCAGCGAATGCGACAAAAGTTGGGCTTCTTTAGCGAGCAAAAAAACGATAACGAATTGCTCAGCGAACTGTTTAGCCTGATGGCACGGGAAAGAAGCGATTTTACGCGAACGTTTCGTATGCTGAGTCAGACGGAGCAACATAGTGTGTCTTCGCCGTTGCGCGATGAGTTTATCGACCGCGCAGCATTTGATGACTGGTTTGCGCGCTATCGTTCACGTTTGCAACAGGATAACGTGGCGGACGAAGTAAGACAGGCGCAAATGAAAGCTGCCAACCCGGCAATAGTGTTACGCAACTGGCTGGCGCAGCGGGCAATTAGCCAGGCAGAGCAGGGGGATTACGCTGAACTGCATCGCTTACACATTGCGTTGCGCACGCCGTATGCCGACAGGGATGATGACTATGTCAGCCGTCCGCCAGACTGGGGTAAGCGGCTGGAAGTCAGTTGTTCAAGCTAACGGGCGAGAAAAACCTGCGGCGAGGCGTTAGTCGGGTGCAGGCCAATGTGAAGCTGAGCGCCGTACCAGCGCATCAGCTCATTGGCCTGTAATACGGCTTCCGGCGTCCCCTGAGAGACAATATGTCCGTCATGGAGCAAGATAATTTTGTCGGCCCACAGCGCGGCAAGATTGAGATCGTGAAGGACTATGCATACGTGTAACTCCCCCGCAGCCGTTAGCGACGTTAACAAACGTAACAGCTGCTGCTGGTGGTAGAGATCTAACGCTGAAGTAGGTTCATCAAGGAATAGCCAGCCGCGCGGCGCGCCGTCGCACCACAACTGCGCCAGCGCACGGGCAAGCTGTACACGTTGCTGCTCGCCGCCGGAAAGCGCGGCGTAGTGCCTGCCAGCTAGCGGTGTACATCCGGTCATCGCCATCACCTGAGCAATAAGCGCCGGTTCGGGTCGTTGGGTCCAGGGCGCTCGCCCCATGGCGATCACGGCTTCGACCTGCCAGTCAAAGCCTATCTGTGTTTGTTGCCGCATGACTGCGCGATGGCGAGACAGACTCTGTATACGCCAGTCATTCAGCGGTTTTCCGTTCAGTAAGCAGCGCCCGGCTGTCGGTGTCAGAAAGCCGGTCAGCAGGCGCAGCAGCGTGGACTTTCCCGCACCATTTGGGCCGATCAACGCCACCAGTTCACCCTTTGTCAGCGTCAGTGACACGTCGCGAATCACCGAACGATCCGCCACATGATAGTACAGATTTTCGGCGATGAAATATTCAGCCATGCGGACCTCGCTGACGAAAAATAAGCCACAAAAACCACGGCGCACCGAGAATACTGGTCAACAGACCCACCGGCATCTCAGCGGGCGAAACCGCTGTTCGCGCGAGGGTGTCGGCGATCAACAGTAAACATGCCCCCGCCAATACAGAACCTGGGATCACCGCCCGATGATCGCTACCAAGCCACATGCGTATCAAATGAGGGATAACCAAACCGATAAAACCAATTACGCCGCAGACCGCGACGGCTGCGGCTACTAACAGTGCGCTGCATAGCAGTAAAATGCACTGCACCCGACGGACATCCACGCCAAGATAGTGCGCGTCTTCCTCTCCGAGCTGCAGCAGATTCAGCGTCGGGGCTAAACGCCAGATGAAAAGCACCGTGGGCAGCATCAGCGAAGTGACCGCCAGCAGTGTTGACCACTGCGCGGTCCCCAGACTGCCCATCCCCCACAGCGACAACTGGCGCAGTTGCGCATCATTGCTGACCCACGACAACACGCCGACCGCAGCTCCACACAATGCATTGATGGCAATACCCACCAGCAACAGGCGTGAAAGCGAACCGTCGCGCTGTTGACTGAGGATAAAAATCACTCCGGTGGTGGCGAGTGCGCCGAGAAATGCCGCCAGCATCGGGGCATACAGCATCAGCAGCGCCGGTAAGGTGACCGGTAATACTACCCACAATGCGACGGCGCAGGCGGCTCCGCTACTGATCCCCAACAGACCCGGATCGGCAAGTGGATTGCGAAACAACCCCTGCATCACACAGCCCGCCAGCGCCAGTGAACCGCCAATCACCAGCGCCAGCAGCACGCGCGGCAGTCGAATAGTGAGCCAGATTTGACGCAGCGCGCCATCTCCCTCGTGCCAGAAAAGGCTTACCGGCAGACGCAATGCGCCAAAACCGGTGGCCACAATCGTCATCACGACCAGCGTAGCGGCCAGCATCCACAAAGAGCAGGTGATACGCCAGGGCATCAGGGCAATTGCTCCGCTTTGGCACGCAGTTGCTGGATGGCCTGCGGCGTACGCACGCTAAAACCCAGCAATGCCATATCGTCAATCTGCAACACCTGCTTATTACGACCAGCGGGCGTTTGCGCCAGTCCCGGCAGCGTCCACAGATTATCTTCACCCCCCATCGCGTTGACGCCGTCTTGGGAAATCACCACCAGATCGGGCTGACTGGCAATCACTCCTTCTTGAGACAAGGGTTGGTAACGGGTAAACCCTTGCATAGCGTTGCGCAAACCTGCGGCACGAATGGCTGCATCGGCTCCGGTTTGCTGTCCGGCCGCCATGGCGGTCATTCCGCCGTGATTGAGAATGAACAGCACGCGTTTGTTGAGTTCCGAGGAGGGCAGTTCAGCCAGCGCCTGGCGTAGGGTTTGGCGTAGCGCCTCGCCTTGAGCCTGACGATGGGTTGCCTGTGCAATCACCCGGACTTTCTCATCAATCACGCTAAGCGCATTACCTGCCGGCACCGTAACAACGTTGACCTGACTTTGCTTGAGCTGTTCAAGCGCCAATGAGGGCTGCGCCTGCGCGCTGGCCAAAACCAGCGTAGGGCGGGTGGCCAGGATCCCTTCGGCATTGAGCTGACGTAAATAGCCCACGTCCGGCAATGCCGTTGCCGCCGCCGGCCACTGGCTGGTGCTATCCCGCGACACAAGGGATGACTGCGCGCCCAGCGCGAAGACAATCTCTGTCACGTCACCGCCGAGGGCGACCACTTTCTCTTCGGGCGCGGCCTGAGCCGTCAGCGGCAGAAACGCCATCAGGACCCACAGTATCTTCATGCGGCCAGCCCTTTCGGTGCTAACGCGTCGATTTGCGTACGCCATTGCTTCTGTTCTGGCTCGCCTTCCGTACGTTGCCCATACAGCTGGGCGATTTGCGTACCGTCTGCTGCAAACAGTTCCAGGCTGGTGACGTGACCGTCAGCGGTCGGCTTACGCGTGACCCACGTCTCGGCGACGGTCTCTTCCAGCAGATGCAGCGTAAAGGTCGGGTTGAAAATATTCAGCCAGCCTTTCATTGGCACCAATTTTTCTACCACGCCGGTAAAAATCTGCACGCAGCCGCGGTTGCCGACAAATACCATAATTTCGTTGCCATCCTGACGTGCAGTTTCCAGCAATTGGGCCACCGCACTGTTCGCCACTTTGCAGGCCAGATCGTCACCCACCAGGCGAAAGGCCTGCTGACGGGTTAGGTTGTGGCATTTCAGCAGGCCAAAAAACTGGTGCACATCGGTCATGGTGCGCCACTCTGCATCTACCGCCGTAGCGTCTGCGTTAACGCCACAAACGGCGGTTTCGAGTGTTTGCAGCATCAGCGGTGGGTTTTCCGCAAAGATGAAACGGGTCAGCAGCGAGCCCCAGGCAGCAATATCGGTATGCTGCGTGGTGTAGACCTTTAGCAACGCGTCGCCCTGACTATCGAAAAACTGGATGCTCTGGCGCTCGCCGTGAGCGGTGTTCTCGCTGATGTGAAATGCGCAGGCCCATTGATTCAAGAACAGGCGCAGATCGAGGGCGCGCGGATTCAGAATGAGCCCAGCATGGCCGTTCAGGTGTTGATTCGTAAACGCACCAATAACTTCATGCACTGCGTATTCATTGCGACAAATGCATTTGGTTTCGCCCACGGCCTCCAGTGCACAGAGGATCTCGCGCACCTCACCGCGCAGGCGCCAGGCGTCATGACCAACGCGCGCAAAGGCTAGTTCAGCTTCGCTGATATGCAGCAGACCTGCGATGTCACGGGCGTACTTGCCAGGATGTTCTTTTTTCAGTTCCAGCCAGCGGGTGTAGTAATTCATTGCCTCTTCCTTTCCGATTGCTGCCCCGGTGTCCGGGGCAAAGTGATTACCACTGATAACTCACGAAAATTTTGCCGTTGCGTCCATCTTGTGGAATGCCCTGCGGCGACCAGTACGCTTTGTCAAAGGCGTTACCCAGCACCAGCGTGGTGGTCATGCCTTTCAGCGCCTGCTGCCCCTGGTAGCTGACATAGAAGTCGTTGACCGCATAGCCGGGCTGTTTAGTGTAGCTGTTGCTGATATGGGTTGAACGGTCGGCAAAGGTACCGAGCCAGCCAACTGAGAAACCGCTGTGCGCGACAGGCACGTTTAGCTTACTGGTGACGGTGTCCGGGTTAATGCTGGAAATATATTCACCGGTGTCGGTGTCTTTGCCGCGCGTGCGGTTATAGGCCAGATCCAGGCTGAACAGATCGGTGGAATAAGTTGTCATCACGTCCCAGCCCCAGATTTTGGCGTTAGCAACGTTGTAGGACATCGTCGTTGCGGCGGCGAAATCGACGCGGGTGGAGATATAGTCTTTCGCTTTCGTGTCAAAATAGCTGGCTTTAAATTCAAGGGCATCGTTCGCCAGCAGCAAATCGTCAAAGCGCAGACCAAAACCATACTCCTGCGTTTCGTTGGTTTCCGGGCGCAGATTCGGATTAGGTACCCAGTAGTTGGTGTAGAAGCGACCGATGGAGAAGTGTTTTGCATCGTTGTACATTTCGCCCATGGTTGGCGCACGGAAGGCCTGGGCGTAAGATCCAAACAGCATCAGCCAGTCGGTTGGGGTTACGGTCATTCCTGCGCGGGACGACCATTTATCGGCATCGACATCTGCGTAACCGTCGCTGCTACCGCGGTAAGAGTCATAACGCGTGCCGCCCAGCAAGGTCACCGGCAGGTCACGCAGGGTGATTTCGTCCTGTAGCCAGCCGGAGCTGAAATCAATTTTCGCCTGTGGGAAACCGGTAGTGGCTCCCGCTGGTTTTTGCTCCTGACGATAGTACTCGCCGCCATATGTCAGCAGATGCGCGGCAAAGGTGTCGCTAAACAGGCGCGTACGGTTGTCAATCTTCCCACCTGTGGTGGTTTGCTTACGAAACTCGCCGGTGGCATCCGGGTTTTGTGCGTTAATGCGCGCTTCAGACCAGTAAATGCGCGCATCGGCATTCAGCCAGTTATTATCCGCCGGGGCTACCGAGTAGGTCAGTTGGGCATCGCGCTGGATCGTCGAACGGTCGGTCATTGGATTGCTGCTGTCAGCGTCACTGGCCTGCGGGTTTTTAGGTTCCCGTGCATCGTTGTTGTAATAGCGCAGTGAGCCGGCCAACGTCTGGGCGTTGTCAATTTTCCAGCTGCCTTTCGCCAGCATATTATTAATCGCTTCGTTGTTCGGCGCGGTGGTGCCGTTACTCTGACGGAGGTCACCCCGGTCACGGCTGGACCAGGACAGCAGTCCGTCCAGCGTATCGGTGCGGCCATACGTGCTGGCACCCATCCCGAGGCTGTGATCCCCCGTGGCAGCGGTACCGAACACGCGATACCCGCTGTTTTTTCCCGCGCCCAGTAGATCGCTGGCATTCGCCGTCTCATAGGCAATGACGCCGCCCAGTGCGCCGCTGCCGTACAGCAGCGCGGACGGGCCGCGCACCACTTCAATACGCTTGATGAGGGCAGGATCGAGGAAGGTGCTGTTGAGGTGTCCGGTGTCAGTGCCTTGACGGACGCCGTCAACCAGTACCAGCACGCCGCGTCGGTCGTAGCCGCGCAGATTGACGTCCTGGCCGTTGGTGCGACCGGTGCCGTCAAGAGTCAGGCCGGGGACCCTGCGCAGCAGGTCTGCGGCGGAGCTGGCGGTTTGATTTTCCGGGGCCGTCGCGTCGATGACGCTGACCATCATCGGTGCTTCAAAGGCGCTGCGAGCATTGCCGGTCGCGGTAACGGTCATGTCTTCAACCGCCGCGTAGGCGGCGCCAGGAAGACTGCAGACGATCGCCAGCGCCAGCAGCGATGGGCGCATCCTCGCGGTGTGCAGGTAAGGCATAGCAACTCTCCATTAGAAACTCGAAAAGCGCTGGCTGCCTGGGGATAACCTGGGTGGCTGGCGAAATGTGTGGGGTTATTTCGTTAAAATTAGTTTTCCGGCATGGGTCTGGCGCAGCAGGTAATGCTGCCCGTCATGCTCAATGATCACACGTCCCTCATTGCCCAGCAGGCTTTTGCTGTCAATTCGACGCTCAGCGACGGGGGCAGGGAGTGGTGTCTTCTTTTTTGCAGGCGTTGCCGTTGTGTTATCCATACGTGACATAGTGTTTAAAAATAACAATCAATGTAACAATGATAATCATTATCATAAAAGTAAAAATTTGCGGCAAGCCTTTTTGTGAAAAAATTGTGACGAGAGCGATTTTTGAGCAAAAAAGAGGAAAAAACAGGAGGAAAACAAGGGATTGTCACCGGGTAACATATGCTACCCGGCGAAAAAGTTAGAAGCGGCTATCCACCGCAGCCGCGAGTTTTTCGACCAGCAGTTCGGTATCTTCCCAATTCAGGCAGGGGTCGGTTATGGACTGACCGTAGACCAGCGGCTGACCGCTGACGATTTTTTGTGTCCCTTCGCGCAGGAAACTTTCTGCCATAATCCCGGCAATGGCCGTTGAGCCATTGCGAATTTGCTGACAGACGTCATCACACACTTCCAGCTGGCGGCGATGCTGCTTCTGGCAATTGCCGTGGCTGAAATCGACGACCAGATGCTCCGGCAGCGAAAATTCATGCAGCGTATCGCAGGCGGCGGCAATATCTTCTGCAAAGTAATTCGGCTTTTTACCACCGCGCATGATGATATGCCCGTACGGGTTGCCGCTGGTCTGATAGATGGTCATCTGACCGGTTTTATCCGGTGAGAGGAACATATGGCTGGCGCGGGAAGCGCGAATCGCATCGACGGCGATACGCGTATTACCATCCGTCCCGTTTTTAAACCCAACCGGGCAGGACAGCGCAGAGGCCATTTCACGGTGGATCTGGCTTTCGGTAGTACGTGCGCCGATAGCGCCCCAGCTGATCAGATCGGCAATAAACTGGCCGGTGACCATATCGAGGAATTCGGTGGCCGTAGGGACCCCCAGCTCGTTGACCTGTAGCAGGAGTTTACGCGCCAGCTCAATGCCGTGGTTAACGCGGTAGCTGCCGTTAAGGTCCGGGTCGGAAATTAAGCCTTTCCAGCCGACGACGGTGCGCGGTTTTTCAAAATAGGTCCGCATCACGATTTCCAGGCGTGCCTGGTGTTGGGTGCGCAGCGTCTGCAAGCGCGTGGCGTACTCCAGGGCCGCATCGAGGTCGTGAATCGAGCAGGGACCCACGATCACCAGCAAACGAGGATCTTCGCCATTCAGTATTTTTTCTATCCGGCGTCGGGAATCCGTCACGTGATGAGCGACAGAGGACGACACAGGATGCCGTTGCGCCAGCTCAGCGGGAGTGACCAGATTGTCAATACGCGCAGTACGGAGTTCATCAGTTCGGTTCATTACGTGTCTCAGAAATTTGTTGCTTCAACGGCAGGACTACCGGGAAGTGATGCGCATCACGATAAACCAATCCCTGCTGATTTCAAGTGCGAGGCGTGTCACACCTCGCAAGCCAAAGTTTATGCTAACAAAAAATGAACCATTGCACTAGCATTCTAGTACATGCGACGATTTAGTCCCATAATATCGAGGATCTTGGTGGCAATTTCTTCTACCGAATAGTTGGTACTGTTGAGCCATGGGATCTTGTTTTTACGGTATAACGCTTCAACTTCGGCTACTTCCATGCGGCACTGACGCAGCGAGGCATAACGACTGTTTTCTCTACGCTCCTCGCGGATCGCCGTCAGACGTTCTGGATCAATGGTCAGACCAAAAAGTTTGTGTTGCAGCGGTTTTAGCGACGCGGGCAGTACCAGGTTATCCATATCATCGGCAATAAAGGGGTAGTTCGCCGCCCGAATGCCAAACTGCATCGCCAGATACAGGCTGGTTGGCGTTTTACCGCAGCGGGAGACGCCGAGCAAAATAACCTGCGCCTGATCGAGGTTGCGCAACGAAATACCGTCATCGTGGGCGAGGGCGTAATCAATGGCGGCAATGCGTGCGTCGTACTTATTGAGGTTGCCGGGATTCAGTCCGTGCGTGCGATGAGCGATTGGAGTCGGGTCGAGTTTCATCTCATGTTGCAGCGGTGCGACCAGCGCCTGGACGATATCCTGACAGAAGCCCTCGCTTTGCAAAATGATTGCGCGAATCTCCGGCAATACAATGGAGTAGAACACTAACGGGCGTACGCCCGTTTGCTGGTAAATGGCGTCAATCTGGTCTTTCACCGCGCGGGCGCGGCTCTCATTTTCAACAAACGGCAGCGTAATACTGCTGATCGTAACCGGAAATTGCGACATCACTGCGTGGCCCAATACCTCTGCGGTGATGGCCGTGCCATCAGAAATATAAAATACGTGACGATCAACAGCATTATCCATTTTGCTCATCCTGGGGGCAGATATAATTCTCTGAAAGCATAAATTAAAATGCGTCAGAAGCGAATATTGTTGTCGCCATTTTATAAAATGAAACGGTATTTTTATATTTACTGAAAAGTACATTTCATTTTTCGGAACGAATGTTTAGACCGACTGTTTTTGTGGTGATCCCGTGCCGCTCGCGGGTTTGCGCAAATGCGGAAACAATCTGAAAAAATAAAAAATAAAGTTGCTTGAACGATTCACCGTTTTTTTCGCCGCGGTAAATATGCCAAGATAATTACGCAAAATTGAGTTTCCTAACCTCGTTCATATATAAGGATTGTTCGATGTCCAACAATGGCTCGTCACCGCTGGTGCTTTGGTATAACCAACTCGGCATGAATGATGTAGACAGAGTTGGAGGCAAAAATGCCTCCCTGGGTGAAATGATTACTAACCTTTCAGGTATGGGTGTTTCCGTACCGAATGGTTTTGCAACGACCGCCGATGCGTTTAACCTGTTTCTGGAGCAAAGCGGTGTAAACCAGCGCATTTATGAACTGCTGGATAAAACGGATATCGACGATGTCACCGAGCTTGCCAAAGCCGGGGCGCAGATCCGCCAGTGGATTATCGACACTCCTTTCCAGCCTGAGCTGGAAAATGCCGTCCGTGATGCCTACGCGCAGCTTTCCGCGGACGATGCCCATGCCTCTTTTGCCGTGCGCTCCTCCGCCACCGCAGAAGATATGCCTGATGCTTCATTTGCCGGTCAGCAGGAAACGTTCCTCAACGTCCAGGGCTTTGATGCCGTGCTGGTGGCCATCAAGCACGTCTTTGCTTCGCTGTTTAACGACCGTGCAATTTCTTACCGTGTGCACCAGGGTTATGACCACCGCGGCGTAGCGCTTTCTGCTGGCGTTCAGCGGATGGTGCGATCCGACCTGGCCTCTTCGGGCGTCATGTTCTCTATCGACACAGAATCTGGCTTCGATCAGGTGGTGTTTATCACCTCCGCATGGGGCTTGGGCGAAATGGTGGTGCAGGGTGCCGTTAACCCGGATGAATTCTATGTGCACAAACCGACCCTGGCGGCTAACCGTCCGGCTATCGTGCGTCGCACCATGGGTTCGAAAAAAATCCGCATGATCTACGCGCCGACCCAGGAACACGGCAAACAGGTGACGATCGAAGATGTGCCGCAGGAACAGCGCGATATTTTCTCACTGACGAACGAGGAAGTGCAGGAACTGGCGAAGCAGGCGGTGCAAATCGAGAAGCACTACGGTCGTCCGATGGACATTGAATGGGCGAAAGACGGTCACACCGGCAAGCTGTTTATTGTGCAGGCGCGTCCGGAAACCGTTCGTTCTCGCGGCCAGGTGATGGAGCGTTATACGCTGCATGCGCAGGGCAAAATCATTGCTGAAGGCCGTGCTATCGGCCACCGCATCGGTGCGGGTCCGGTAAAAGTCATTCATGACATCAGCGAAATGAACCGCATTGAACCTGGTGACGTGCTGGTTACTGACATGACCGACCCGGACTGGGAACCGATCATGAAAAAAGCGGCGGCGATTGTCACCAACCGTGGTGGTCGTACCTGTCACGCGGCAATCATCGCCCGTGAACTGGGGATCCCGGCGGTAGTAGGCTGTGGTGATGCAACCGATCGCATCACGGAAGGCGAGAATGTGACCGTCTCCTGTGCCGAAGGTGACACCGGCTACGTGTATGCCGATATGCTCGACTTTAGCGTTAAGAGTTCCAGCGTCGAAACGATGCCGGACCTGCCGTTGAAGGTGATGATGAACGTCGGTAACCCGGACCGTGCATTCGACTTCGCTTGCCTGCCAAACGAAGGTGTCGGGCTGGCGCGTCTGGAATTTATCATCAACCGCATGATTGGCGTGCATCCTCGCGCGCTGCTGGAATTTGATGACCAGACGCCGGAACTGCAAAACGAAATCCGCGGAATGATGAAAGGTTTTGATTCGCCGCGTGAATTCTACGTCGGTCGTCTGACCGAAGGGATCGCGACGCTGGGTGCGGCGTTCTATCCAAAACGCGTCATTGTGCGGATGTCAGACTTTAAGTCCAACGAGTATGCCAACCTGGTCGGCGGCGAGCGTTACGAGCCGCATGAAGAGAACCCGATGCTGGGCTTCCGCGGGGCAGGCCGTTACGTGGCAGACAGCTTCCGCGACTGCTTCGCACTCGAATGTGACGCGGTGAAACGTGTGCGCAACGAGATGGGACTGACTAACGTTGAAGTGATGGTGCCGTTTGTGCGTACCGTGGCGCAGGCCAAGGCAGTGGTGGAAGAGCTGGCTCGTCAGGGTCTGAAGCGCGGTGAAAACGGGCTGAAGATTATCATGATGTGTGAGATCCCATCCAACGCCTTGTTGGCTGAGCAGTTCCTTGAGTACTTCGACGGTTTCTCTATCGGCTCGAACGACATGACGCAGCTGGCGCTGGGGCTGGACCGTGATTCCGGCGTGGTGTCTGAACTGTTTGATGAGCGTAACGACGCGGTGAAAGCGCTGCTGTCGATGGCGATTCGCGCGGCCAAGAAACAGGGTAAATACGTGGGTATTTGCGGTCAGGGCCCCTCTGACCACGAAGACTTCGCGGCCTGGCTGATGGAAGAGGGGATCGACAGTCTGTCGCTGAACCCGGACACCGTCGTACAGACCTGGCTGAGCCTGGCGGAACTGAACAAGTAATACCCTGCCGGATGGCGGCGTAAATGCCTTATCGGCCTACGGTCAGCATTATTCGTAGGCCGGATAAGGCGCGAGAGCGTCGCCATCCGGCATTCATACCTTGCTCAGGCGCTGAATAATATCCTGACGAAGTTGATACTTCTGAATTTTACCGGCGGCGGTGCGCGGTAATTTATCGACAATCACCAGATGTTCTGGATATTTGTATTTTGCTACCCGCTTGCGGCTAAAGAAGGCCACCATCGATTCCAGCGACAGCGAGTGATGTGGCGGTTTAAGCACCACGTAAGCGCACGACCTTTCCCCTAAACGCTCGTCCGGCATTGCCACCACGCAGGCATCGTGAATATGCGGATGCTGCAATAAAATGTCCTCAACCTCACGGCTGCTGATATTTTCGCCACCGCGCACGATAATATCTTTCTTACGTCCGGTAATCTTAATGTAGCCCGCCTCGTCCATGCGGCATAAGTCACCGCTGTAGTACCAGCCGTCTTGATCCAGTGCTCTGGCAGTCATTTCGGGTTCATCAAGGTAGCCCATAAACACGTTCGGCCCGCGCGAGGCTTCTTCGCCCTCCACGCCAGGTGGCAGCGTATTACGTGCCTCGTCAACCACTTTAATTTCAACGCCCGCAGCGGCGTAGCCGTCGGTATTCATCATGTGGGAAAGCGAATCATCGAGATTCACCACTGCATGCGGTGAGCTTTCGGTCGAGCCGTAAACACTTAACAACTTAATGCCGCGCTGCTGACACTCGCGGGCAATTTTCTGCGGAATGGTGGTGCCCCCGCATAAGAAAAAGCGTAACGATGAGAGGTCGTAAGGCCGTTTTTCCACGCAGCACAGCATGTCATAGACGAAGGGCGTGGCGCCGAGGACGCAGGTACAGCGCTGTTGCTCCAGCAGTTCAAGACAGGCTGTTGGGGTAAAAATATCCAGCAGCACGCTGCGTGCGCCGATTAAAAAGGGGGCCGTGACGCCGTGCAGAAAACCGGTGGCGTGCCCCAGCGGTGCAGGCATTAAAAAAACATCCTGCCAGTTGAGGTTAAGGCGGGCGCAGTAGGCGCGTTCGCTGGCGAGAATGTTGTTATGGGTCAGCATTACTCCTTTTGGCATACCCTCTGTGCCGGAAGTGAACAGCACGGCGGCTAACGCGTCGGCGTGCACGCTAACGGTGTGGGTTAACGGGGGGGAGGTCAGAAGCTGGCTTAGCGCCAGCGAAGCAGTTGCCGGGGCCAGTTTATCCACGGCGATAATTTGTTGCAGGTGCGGCAACTGATTCTGTAAGGGCAGGATCAGATCCACCGGGCGAGTCTGTTTAAACAGGGTTGGCGCAAAGAAGAGCTTCGCCTTACATTTGTTTAGCACCCATACCAACTCTGCTTCGCGCCAGGCAGGCAGTAGCGGTACGGAAACGGCGCCGGTTTTCAGGCAAGCCAGATAAATTACGGTAAATTCACACCAGCCCGGCAACTGGAAGGCCACACGATCGCCGGGTTGAATGCCGCTGGCTAAAAACCAGGTGGCCAGGCTGCTGGCGGCGCGGTCGAGTGCGGCGTAGGTGTAGGCATCGCCGTGATTATCGACCACGGCAATTTTATCCGGTACGGCCCGGGCGGTCTGGCTCCAGTAATCGCCCAGTGAGGCATCACCCCACAGTCCTTGCTGTCGCCAGGCATGACGACGCTCGGCGTTAAACGTTAATCTGACACTCATTGCTTTGTCCCTGGATGATTGCGGCATACGTCTTGCCGGACGGCGACTGGGCCTTATCCGGCCTGCAACTGGCAATATCCGTTATCCATAACGAAAATCGATGCCAAAAGTGCCGAGCGGGTACGTCCATTGTTCAAGTATTGTTTCGCCGCACAGCACCCGACAGGTTCCGCACTCCAGACATCCGGCGGAATCGAAATGGATATTTCCGGCCTCGTCCTGCTTGTACAGCCCGGCGGGGCAGGCATAGAGCAGTTTGTGAAACTCGTTCAGATCCGGGTGGGTGGCCAGAATAATGTGCGGATGTCCTTCATCAACGTTGAATTTATTGACGCCCAGCTTGACGTCAACGTTCACGGTGTTGTCCTGGTTCATAACGCGGTCGCTCCCTTAATGCCGTCTTTCAGTAAGTTCATTAACCCAATGCGTTTTACATGGGGCATGATCCTTTTGCGCATTGGGGGCGTCGGACGTCCGTCAACGGTGAATATTTCGCTCATAATATCCGCCACCATGCGCGGGTACTGGGTGAACAGACGTGGGTTTTCCATCAGTGCCGGGATCTTGCGAAAATGCTGTAACTCATGCATGACGCAACCCTGCTCGAGGGAGCGATTGTATTCCATCAAGCTGTTGGCGGAGAAATCCTGGCGTTCTTTCGCCGCGATAGCCGTTTTCGCCGCCGCCTCTGCGGAGGCAATGGCCAAATCCATGCCACGGATCGTATACCCCAGATTCAGGCAGAAGCCGGCGGCATCGCCGACGATCATCACACCGTCATCGACCAGTTTAGGCACCATTGCCAGGCCGCCTTCTGGCACCATATGCGCCGAATATTCCAGCAGTTCACCCCCGGCAATCAGCGGACGAATGGTTGGATGCTGCTTAAAGTCTTCCAGCATTTGTGGAACGCTCTTCGTTGCGTGGGCGATATCGCCCAGCCCACAAACCAGGCCCAGAGAAATTGAATCCTGATTGGTGTACAGAAAACCACCGCCCATCAAGCCGTTTGACGGGGAACCGGCAAACAGCCAGGCCGCGCCGTCGTTGCCCGAAAGATTGAAACGGTCTGCAATGACCGCGGGCGGCAAGCCAATCAACTCTTTAACGCCGACGGCATAGTGGTGTGCTGAAGCGGGCGGGACCATGCCGAGCGAGCGACCGAGTAGGGAGTTGACGCCGTCAGCGAGGATGACGATGTTAGCCTCCAGAACATCGTCACCGGCCTGAACGCCCGTGACCTTATTACCTTCGCGGAGTAATGCATCGACGCGTACGCCTGGAATAAACTGCGCGCCAGCCTGTTCGGCTTTATCCATTAGCCACGGGTCAAAACGGCTGCGTAAAACCGTGTACGAATCCTGCGTTGCGGCCGTGTTTTTTTCACCATGAAAATCGAGCGTGACGGCGCTTTCTTCGGTTAGAAAGGAGATTTTTTCGCGCGTCACTTTGCGTTCGACAGGCGCTTCCTCGGCAAATCCTGGCATGATGCTTTCAAGGCTGTGTGCATAGAGACGCCCGCCGGTCATGTTCTTACTGCCTGCACTGTTTCCGCGCTCGATGACCAGTACGTCCAGTCCGGCTTTTGCCATTACGTAGCCAGCGACCGCTCCCGCCACGCCTGCACCAACCACAATGGCATCAAATTTTTCATCTGACATGCTTATGCTCCCTTCCCGCCGCGAGCGCAGCGGGAGATGTGGATTAAATGAGGGGGGGTTAGCGGCTTAACTGTTCGATCAGGGCCGGCACAACTTTGTAGATATCGCCCACCAGGCCGTAATCGGCATAATTAAAGATCGGCGCTTTTTTATCTTTGTTGATGGCGACGATGACTTTTGCACCATTACCGCCGACCATATGCTGGATTTGTCCGGAGATGCCCAGCGTCAGGTACAGGTCAGATTTCAGCAACACGCCGGAAACGCCAATGTAGCGTTCGCGCTCCATCCAGTTTTCGCCTTCAGCAATCGGACGGGAACAACCGACCTCTGCGCCCAGCACGGCCGCCAGTTTATGTACCATCTCCAGATCGGCTTGTGCCACCAGACCGCGGCCGACGCCCACCACGCGTTTGGCTTTGCTGAGATCCACGCTGCTCAGGGGTTTGGCGCGACGCTCCTGACACATAATTTCATGGCGAGGGGTGATGTACGGCGCAGCGGTAACAGGGCAGGTGTGTGCCGGGTTGGCCTCGCTCGACTCCAGTACGCCGGATGTAAGCGTGATAATGGCCAGCGCGCTATTGAGCTTTTCTTTGCCGAATGCCAGACCGCCATACATGCGGTGTTCAACGAACAGTGCGCCAGCATCAAGACTTACTGAGGTGGCGTCATTCACCATCGCCGCATTGAGTTGAATGCTCAGACGCGCGCCAAGGGATTTCGCGCGCTTGGTGGCGGGCATCAGCAGTAAACCGTTGTGATTTTGCAGCAGCGAAGTGAAGGTTTCGGCATAGTTTTCAATGCGCTGTAAGCCGGAAGATTGCTCAAGCACGATAATGCTATCGGCCCCCAGCGGCAGAACCTGATTTGCCTGCTCGCTACCTTGCACAATGATATGGACCTGTTCACCCCATTGACGCGCGCCGGTCATTAATTCTGCGTAGCGTTCAGCGTTATCGCTAAATACCCAGACGTTGGCTAATTTACTCATAATGTTTTCTCTCCGTTGGGCTTAATTCAGGGCTTTTTTCAGGTGGTCGGCCAGTTCAGCAATGGCGTCCGCTGAATCATTTTCCAGAATGATGCGTTTACGCTCGGTTTGTGGCGGAACCGTTATTGCCACCAGTTCCGCTAACGGCGGCACAGGCGTCCAGCCAATATCGCTGGCCTGCCAGGGGGTGACGGCTTTTTTCCCGGCGCCAAGAATGGCTTTCATTGACGGAATGCGCGGCGTGTTGATATCTGACGTGACGCAAAGCACGGCGGGGAGCGGGAGTTCAAGCACTTCGATCTCGTTCTCAAGCGTGCGCTCGACCAGAATCCGCTCACCGTGACGTTCAATCTTGCTCACCGCGTTGACGACGGGCAACTGCAGGAGTTCGCCTACCAGCAAGCCCACCTGCTGTGCATAGATATCGCCCGACCCTTCGCCGAATAACATCAGGTCACATTCGATTTTTGTTGCGGCGCAGGCCAACGCCTGGGCGGTATCTCTGGGCAGTGCATGTTCCAGTTGCGCATCCTGGACCATAAACAGGCTGTCCGGCCCGCGGGACAAGACGTCTTTACGCACTTTGGAGTTTTGCAACAGCGAGCCGCCAACCGTTAAGGCGACGATCTCGTCACCTTCTGCAGCCAGTTGCGCTGCGGCTTCGATGGCGTTTAAGTCAAATTGGCTGATTTTGGCTTCGGCTCGGTCGAAATTAAGCGAACGCTCAGGGGTAACGACAATGTCCTGTTCTTCAGGGACCAACTTAAAGCAGGTGACTATTTTCATGGCATCTCCGGTGAATCATGTTCAGATGATGACGGGGAGCGTCATTATCGGCAGTAGGGAAAGTTGACTGAAATTAGTGTGCGGCAGGTGAGGGGCATTTTCGACGGGACAATCTGTTTTCGTTTCCAACAATCTTGCAAAAAAAAGTGTCGACCGGACGCTTTACTGATAAGCGCTGATTAAATGTCATGGGGGGCGGAAATAAACAAAAAAAACGCGCAGGATGTGAAAATTGCGAAATGCATCATGTTTTTAATCAACATATGATTATTTATGTTTCTGTTATGTGAATAGTTGACGGATAAATAATAACATTTGCGATTTTTATTAATTTTAAAACGTGAATAAACTGTGCGGATAATGCCTGTTGACTATGCGTACCATCTTGCACGAGGCCCCAATAATTTTGTTTCTTCAGGGTGAAATAACGTTGTATAACATGCTCAGTCCCTTTATTTCATCGCTATTATTCATCCAAAATTATCCGGTCTTAAGGTGGAGGTTGTCATGTATCAACGATGTTTTGATAATGCCATGGAAACCCTTTTTGAGCAGGGGAAAACCCCTGTGTTTTCACGCTTCGTCATCAGCGACGATCCGAACTGGGAGTCAGGCCACCATGTCCATGACAATGAAACCGAGCTCATTTATGTCAAAAAAGGTGTCGCCAGGTTCATTATCGACTCGTCACTGTATGTTGCCCACGCCGGCGATATTGTGGTGATAGAGCAAGGCAGGCTGCATGCGGTCGCGTCTGACAGCAGCGCACCGGCTACCACCTACACTTGCGCACTGGCAGGATTCCGCTTTAACGGCTGGCAGGATAACCAACTGCTGCAGGCGCATTCGTGCCCGGTTATCAGCGTCGGACAGGGAAAGGAGGTGATTAAAAGTATTTTTAATGAACTGAGTATTATGCTGCCACGAAGCAAAAATAACCCGACCTCGACGGCTTACGCAGCTTTCGCCTATGCGTTAACCGTGCTGTATTATGAAAATTTCAAAAATGCGTACCGTTCGGAGCAGGGATATATTAAAAAAGATATCTTAATTAAAGATGTGCTGGTGTATTTAAATAACAACTTTCGGGAGAAAATTACACTTGAACAGTTGTCAAGAAAATTTCGCGCCAGCGTTAGCTACATTTGTCATGAATTTACTAAAGAGTATCGGATCTCACCGATTAATTATGTTATTCAGCGGCGAATGACGGAGGCTAAATTTTCTCTGACCAATACCGAATCATCACTGGCAGAAATTTCGTGGCGAGTGGGATATGAAAATGTCGATCACTTTGCCAAACTCTTTCAGCGCCACGTAGGCTGCTCGCCCAGCGAGTATCGCAAGCAATTTAAAAACAATCTGCTTGAGCAGGAATGCCTGATGCCGGAGATCTAATTAGCGGTTTTCTGCGTGCCCGGTAAGTTTGACGCCTACCGGGCCATTAACGCTTACTTGTTCTGGTAATCTTTCAGGATCTGACGGCCCGCAACGTAAATCATGATTTCATCCGTGCCGCCGCCAATGCGCTCACAGCGTACGTCGCGCCAGAAGCGGGACACGCGAGCCTCATCGGTATACCCCAGTCCTCCCATAATTTGAATCGCGTCGTCAATCACTTCCATCGCCGTACGCGCGCAGTACAGTTTTGCCAGCGCAGCGCTGGTCCTCAGTGATTGCTTCTGATCGGCCTGCCAGGCGACCTTCAACACCATATTGCGCATGTTTTCGATTTTAACCGCCATTAACGCCAGTTTTTCCTGGATCATCTGGTTGTGGCCGATCGGCTTGCCGAAGGCAATTCGTTGATTAGCATAACGCGCGGCATCTTCGAAGGCACACTCGGCAAAGCCGGTACTGCGTGCGGCGTTGATCAGCCGCTCCATTTCGAAGTTGTACATTACGTTAAGGAAGCCCATGCCTTCTTCGCCAACCCTATCGCTTTCGTCAACTTCAACGTCGTCGAGGTAGACTTCGCAGGTGCTTAACATGTGCCAGCCGATCTTGTGCAACGGGTTCACCTTAATACCCGGTTTACTGGAATCGACCCACCACAGCGTAAAGGCTTTCTTCGGATCTTTTGGCTCCGGGTCGCGGGCCAGTACCAGCATGTACGGGTACTCTTTAGCACCGGTAATGAACGTTTTTTGCCCGTTGAGATACACTTTGCCGTTTTTTCGCGTGTAGCTGGTGGTGGCACTGTTGTTGTCAGATCCGGCACCCGGTTCGGTTAACGCCAGCGCATATGCGGGATCACCGGTTTCCATGGTGCTTTCCGCCGTTTTGCGTAACTGCTCGGCGGAACCAAAACGGAGCATGCTGTGAATACACTGCCCGTTAGTGATTAAAAATGCCGGAGCGCCGCATTTTGACACTTCCATCAGCGCCAGCATCTGGGTGACATAATCTGCCGGTATGCCGCCGAACTCTTCCGGCACGCCCAGCATCGAAATACCGTTATCCGCAAGGGCGCGCATAAACTCTTTTGGGTAGGTGGCGGTCTGATCGCAAGTGCGGAAATATTCTTCCGGAAAATGGCTGGTGATCAGTTCGCGAATGCTGGCAAGCAGCAGCTCTTGTTCTTCAGTTAACGAAAAGTCCATTAGGGTACTCCTTTTAATTGGCTGCGTCGGGCAAGACAAAACCCATGGGGGTATTGATAAATAATCTTTCGTCCATCAGTTTTAACTCAGGAGAAATAACCGGGGTGAAATCCATTTTGTCCAGAATATCGTCTTGCAAAGAAACACCGGGGGCAATTTCTACCAAATGGAGACCATCCTCTTTTAAGGTAAAGACGGCACGTTCGGTGATGTAACGCACCTCTAATCCGCGTTCGAGAGCAATTTTTCCACTGAAGGTTATTTCAGGTAATTCACTGACGAATTTTTTCACCCGACCTTCCTGGACAATATTCAGCTTGCCGTCGGCGACGTCTGTTTTCAGACTTCCGGCAGTGAGTGTGCCGCAGAAAATAATTTTCTTGGAAGTGGCGCTAATATCGATAAATCCACCGGTGCCCATAATCTTGCCATTGAATTTATGTACGCCGACGTTGCCGTGGCTGTCCACTTCAGCAAAACTCAAATAGCACACATCCAGACCGCCGCCGTGGTAGAAATCGAACTGGGTGGTCATATCCATAATGGCACGGGTGTTAACGTTGGCACCGAAGGCAATGCCTTGCGAGGTTATCCCTCCCACTGGGCCGGTTTCGACCGTCAGAATAAAGTCGTCGGCGCAGCCTTCTTCACGAGCAACCAGACCAATACCGTCAGCGATACCGACCCCAACGTTACCCACCGCGCCTTTGCGCATTTCGAACAGGGCGCGCCTGGCCACCAGTTTGCGCTGGTTGAGCGGCAGGGCGATTTGCTGGCTGTCATCAAGGACAAAGTCGCCGGAAATAAAACGGTTAACCGGCGCCCCGCCGTACAGTTGGGTCTGATCAGGGTCAACCACCACGATGTCCACCAGATAGCCCGGGATCCGCACCGCTTTGGGGTGTAAGGTGGCTTTCTTGACCATTTTTTGTACCTGCATCATGACGATGCCGCCGTGGTTATGCACGGCCTGGGCAATCACCAGCGCATCGAGGTACATCACCTCATCCTCAAACGTGGCGTAGCCTTCGCTGTCACAGGTGGTAGCGCGAATGAAGGCGATGGTGGGCGCGATGGCCTTGTAGTAGAGGTACTCCTTGTTGTCTATCTCCACCAGTTTGATCAGATCGTCGGTGGTTACGTCATTGAGCTTGCCGCCCTGCTGGCGGGGGTCAACAAACGTGCCGATCCCAATATCACTCAGAATACCTGGCTGGTGGGCTGCGGCTGCACGCAGCGTTTGCGTCAATACGCCCTGAGGATAGTTATAGGCGGCGATTTTATTTTGTTCAGCTAAATCGGAAATGCGCGGTGATTGCCCCCAATGTCCGCATAGCGCCCATTTGACCAATCCTTCTTGTGCCAACGGGCTAATACCCCGGTCGGCGCGATCGCCCAATCCCGTCGGACTAATTAGCGATAAATTACGCGGAGTTTGACAGATTTTATATTTTTCGGCCAGTGCGCTAATTAATGTGGTGGCCTCCAGAATACCGCCGCCGGCGCCTAATACGCAGAGCGTGGCTTCATCAGGAATATAATCAACTGCATCCGCTGCCGATAATACCGGCACCCGACCGTTAATACGTTCAGGTCTGTTAAGTTTCATATAAACTCCAGGTTACACGCGTGAGGCTGCCTATCGTTTTATTCGATAAAAGAAATTTATTTATTTTAAAAATAACTAACCGTCTGCCCGATATTCAAAATAATATGAATAACAGGGCAGGGAGGTTATTTAAAACAGTACAGAAATATTTTGTTATTAAGCCTGATGCAAAATGGTCAGTACGCTGCGCAAATCGGAAACCGAGATCTGCCCGGGCGCGGAGGCTTTTTTCACCGCACCAAAGGTCGCCGCAGAACCAAAAACTTCACCCGCCAGTCGCGAAATTACGCCGGTTTTGGCCATCGACATAGTAATGATTGGGCGGTCGGCGTAGTGCTCCTGCATCTCAAGCGTAGCGCTAAGCAGCGTCAGGACATCCGTCTTGTTTTGGGGCATCAGCGCAATTTTCGGGATATCTGCGCCCAGCTCCTGCATTTTACGCAGCCGCTGGATAATCTCTTCTGCCGCCGGTGTTTTGTGGAAATCATGATTCGACATAATCACCAAGACCTGCTTCGCGTGCGCATGCTCGACGGTGGCTTTGACCTGTTCATCGCCGGTGAACAGCTCCAGATCGATCATATCCACCAGCCCGCTATCCACCGCCGCACGGTTAAGCGCAATATAGTCTGCAACAGACAGCGCCTGTTCACCGCCTTCTTTGGCGCTGCGGAAGGTGAAAAGTAGCGGCTTATCGCTCATCACGTCGCGGATCGTGCGGGCCGCTTCCAGCACCGCGTCAATGGAAGAGACATCGGCAAAGTGGTCAACACGCCATTCCAGGATGTCGAAGTCCGCGTCACGGTAGGCCAGCGCTTCGGTTTTTACCGTGGCGATGTCTTTACCCATTAACGAAACAATGATCTTCGGCGCACCCTCGCCAATCACGAGGTTTCTTACGGTTACGGTTTTCATTGATTACCCTTTAAAAATTCACAGATTGTTGCCCGTCAGGCGGCAAACCCCATAACCTGCTTAACGTATTCCAGCGGAAAATCTTTCCCGGTCCACAATTTAAACTGTTCAGCACCTTGCCATAACAACATGCCGTAACCATCAATGGTTTTGCAACCAGCACGCTGCGCCTGCTGCAGTAACTTGGTCATATGCGGATTGTAGACGCATTCGGTTACCAGCAGATCCGGGCGTAGGAGCGATTCATCGCTAACAATGGATTCGTTTTCCAGTGGTTTCATGCCGACTTTTGTGCCGTTGGTCAAAATGTCTGCGCTGGCCAGAGCCTCGGCGAAGGCCTGTTGGTCGGCCAGATCGATAACGGTCACCACACAGTCGGTGTTTTCATTCACGCGTTTGGCGAACTCAAGCGCCTTGCTAAAGAAATCATCCTGACGGTTAAACAGTTTAATCTCTTTAATGCCCTCAATGGCGGCCTGTGCGCCGATCGCGGTCGATGCACCGCCCGCGCCCAACAGTACCATGGTTTTGCCTTTTATATCGAAGCCGCTTTCCTTAATGGCGCGAATATGGCCGGTGCCGTCGGTGTTGTAGCCACGAAGATAGCCATTGTCATTGACGATGGTATTGATGGCACCGACCAGTTTAGCGGCCGGGGTTAATTCATCGACATATTCGCACGCCAGCTGTTTATTGGGCATCGAGACGCCGGTACCGCGCATCTTTAACGCTTTCAACCCTTCAATGGCACCCGCAAAGGTTGTGTTATCGACTTCAAATGCCATATAGGTAAACGGCAGTCCGGCTTTTTCCAGCGCCTTATTTTGCATTTCTGGCGACAGGCTGTGTCTGATGGGGTAGGCCATCAGGCCAATCAGTTCATATTTTGCAGTAACATCCATTTTTAACTCCTTGTGAACTCTTTATTGAAAATAACGTTCGCCCAACCGCACATCGTTTTTGGGTATATCAAATACGCGGTAGTAACGGATAAAGACGATAATGGCCGTGATAAATGCCAGCAGGGCAAAGACCAGATCGAGCAAAATAATGTATTGCAGGCCGATGTTAGACAGGTATCCGGTGATCAGCGGGATAATGAAGTTGGCAACGCCGCCCATCATCATATAAACGCTGGTGACTTTGGCTTTGCTCTTCGGGAAGAACTCCGACATCACCGAGACGCCCAGTTGTAAAATACCGCCAGCGGCAGAGAACCCGATGAGAAATGAGCCTGCGTTACAGACCAGCGGCGAGGGGTACAAATAGATCACCGCTGCTGTAATCGTTGCCAGCCCGGCGTTAAAGACGTTGGCCCAGATCGGACGGACTAATTTCTTCAACAGTGCAGCAAAAATAAACACGCAGACCAGGGAACCCATGCTGTAGTAAGAGATGGTTTTCAGCGCGTCGGCTTCGGCCATCCCGGCAAAGGCCATGGCGTATTTCGGCATCCACACCACGATGACGTAAAAGGTTGAAAATGCGGCCACGCCGAACATCACTGATGCCACACCTTCCAGCCACACCAGCGGCTTACTGTTCATCTGCGGCAGATCTTTCGCCACGCCTGCGTCCACCACTTGGCTGGGGAAGCGACTCTTGAGCAGCATTAAGGTAATCACCACGAACAGGATGCCCGGGACAATGACGGCATAGCCGTACCAGATATGATTCAATAACATGGTGCTGACAACGAGCGGGTAGATCATCTGCCCAAAAGACACCATCGCCTTCACCAGAATAACCGCCGAACCGGACGCTTTGGGGAAGCACTCCATTAACGCCGGATAGCCACCGGTATCCAGCGCGGAGTTGGCGACGCCCACACAAACCGCCAGAATAAAAGCAATCATCAGATTTGGGCTGGCGGGAATACCGAAGAAGAACAGCATATAAAGAATGACGCCTAATAGGATAATGGCCCGACGACCAAATTTATCGGAGAGTACGCCAAAGAATAAAATACTGACCAGACGGCCCAATCCAATACCGGAAATTAAATAGGCAATCCCCGCATTGTCGGTAGAAAATTTCTCTGCCAGGGAAGTCATGTTTTGTGCCAGCGTAATGACACTAATGCCATGCAGGAAATAACTGATATAAATACAGGTTATCGCCAGAAGAAATGGCGTATTAAAAGCCTTGCTCTGAGACATTTCGCATAACTCCTTGCAGATTTTAATAGGGTTCGTTTTCATCGTGATAATATTGATTGCGATGATGATGTCATTACTATACCGAGTGACGGATGCTGTACCTACATAGCATGACGCTTAAGTGACCAGGTATATTGCATAGCAAAGTGTGAAATTAATTCTTCCTGTTGCCGTTTTGCTGTTGTTTTAAATAGTCCGCAAATTATTTTGCAGACGGGGGGAACAATATTGCATCCGTGCTATTCGGCGAGTGGCGCCATTTTTAATGGATACTTTGTCGCCATGCGGCTGCGATAACCAATGAACAGTGCCAGCAAGAAGCCGATGGCAGCCATGCCGGTATCAAACCACATGATATGGGCAATGCTGGATTGTGAGAGTTTTGCCGTAATCAAGGGAATGGTGAAAGTGGCAATACTGCCCGCACTGTAATAGATCCCGGTGGCTTTCCCCTTGGCATGCGGGAAACGCGCCGCCATCAGCGTTAGCCCGATTTGCACCACGCCGCCAGCAGATGAAAAACCGATGACAAAAGCAAACGCGATCACCACCGTTGGTGTAGGGTGCAGGCAGACCGCCAGCAGAGCAATAAACGAGATGAAGGTGTAAAGCATTAACAGCGTCGGTGCGCGTTCGGCCTTCCTCGCCAGCGGGGCGGTGATCAGCACACACAGTAGCGAACCGCACGTGTAAACGCTCAACAGCTTGATGGATAACGTATAGGACATGCCAGCGACAAACTGACCGTACTGAGCCAGCCACTGGCTCACCAGGTAAAAGGTGGCCATTGAGATGTAGCCGTACAGGGTGTAGCTGCCAAGATCGATTAGGGAACAACGATGCGTAGCCATCGTTGTTTCGGGTGCTTCCTTGACGGTGGGTTGACGTCCCGGATGCGCAGGAAATCGGCAGCGAAATAAAAATATGCCGTTGGAAATCATGATGCCTGCCGCTAGCAGGAAGGACCAGCCAAACCAGCATTCGCCCCACACCAACAGGCTGATGACCATCGGCAACAGGAACTGGCCGCTGGAGACAAAGGCTTTAATCAGAATATTCGCGGTGCTGGGTGTGCGGGGAAATGCCTCCATCAGGCTGGGGTATGTTCCCGCATCGAGAAAACTGTTCGCCATCCCAGCTAAAAAACCAAACGCGTAGGCAATGTAAATATTGTGCGTATTGATAATACCCACGAAGAAACAGAGATAGCAGGTCATGCCGAGCAGGATAAACGGCCTTCGCCCATAGCGATCGGAGAGTAAACCCGCCAGTAATAAGACGCTTAATCGACCAATGCCGAGAGAAGAAATGACAATCGACACGCCTGCCGCATTGGTTTGCCACTGTTGTTCCAGTGAGGACATATTGAGGCTCATCAAAATGACCCCCATACCGTGTACCAGATAATTAAGGTACAGCCCTATCGCAGTGGAGAAATAGGTATTTTTCATAATGTGTTACTCAGCGAAGAGGCTAAAGGGTGTGGCGTCGCGGTTTCCTAGCACAAACGCTCGAGGTCATGGGCAAAAAGTTCAACTGCCGTCGATTGATAAATTTTCCAGTCGAGGAAATTATCGTCGTGATAGACCGCCTGAAAAGACATCAGGTCGGGGAAAAAACGCATCGTATTATTACCAATACGATTGTTGATTTTTTCGATGATGGCATTAATTCGCAATTTGCGCTTTGCTTTCATTTCTGCACAGCGCTGTACAATGCTCTCTGGTATATCACGATCACCATTTTCCCATTGTTGCCAGGCGGTAACATTGCCATCACCTGCAATATAAATCGCACTTTCTTCAATCGATAGCGCAAAAAGGTGGCGGAATGCCTGCAATTCGAATGCGTTCATCATGTCATCACTTAATAAAAACGGTGGAGTAGTAATAACATTACTGCGAATATTTCAACTTGAAGAGAGTCACAGTATCTTGTGCAATATTATTTGTTATTAATCTGTGAATACGACGGTGATTGACCTTTCAGGTCGCGAGTAAATCACCCCTTGCGGCCGATCACATTAACTAAATAACGTAATCCCACTGGCTATTTCCGCAATTGTTCACGTTGTCGCGCCTCTCGATACTTGTCAGAGCAATGGTTGATGGAGAGAGGGGAGTTACAATGATGAGTATTTACAAGGATGCAAAACGGCCGGTGCACGAACGCGTGACCGATTTGCTGGCGCGCATGACACCTGAAGAGAAGTTCGCACAAATGCATGCTTACTGGTTGGTGCTATCTGAAAAGGGCGACCACCGGGAACGCAGCGACATGAGTGACGAGTTTGCCGGTATGAGCGGTCAGGCGGCACTCACCGAGCGACTGAGAATGGGTGTTGGACAGATTACGCGCCCGCTGGGCACCCATATTGTTGAGGCAAAAACGGGCGTGCGGGCGGCGAATCGTTTACAAAAGATGTTAATGGAAGAGACGCGGCTGGGCATTCCCGCGCTGTTTCATGAGGAGTGCCTGGTGGGGTTGTTATGTAAAGATGCCACCCTGTTTCCCTCGTCGCTGAACTACGGTTCAACCTGGGATCCTGAACTGGTCAAGCGTGCCGCCAGGCTGATTGGCCTGGAGGCGCGTTCAACCGGATGCCGCCAGGGGCTGGCACCGGTGCTGGATGTCTCACGCGATGTCCGCTGGGGTAGGACGGAAGAAACCTTTGGTGAAGATCCATGGCTAGTGGGGGTGATGGCCTGTGCCTACGTGCAGGGCTTGCAGGGCGAAAAACGCGATGTGCTGGCGACGCTGAAGCATTATGTCGGGCATTCGTTCAGCGAAGGTGCGCGCAACCATGCGCCGGTGCATCTGGGATTCTGTGAGCTTAACGATACCTTCCTGCTGCCGTTCGAGATGGCGGTTAAATTGGCCAATGCCGGATCGGTAATGCCTGCCTATCATGATATTGATAACCAGCCGGGGCACAGTGACAATTATCTGTTAACCACCGTTTTGCGCGAGCAATGGGGATTTGATGGGATTATTGTGGCGGATTACGGTGGTGTGAGTTTGCTGCATCAGCATCATGGCGTGTCGCATGATGCTGCGCAATCTGCAGCGCTGGCCTTTAATGCCGGGTTGGACGTTGAGTTGCCGAAAGACGACTGCGCCCGCCATTTAGCTACGGCGGTTGAGCGTCGACTGATAACCATGACCAAAGTCGATGAGATTGTCTCCCGCATCCTGACGGAGAAATTCCGTCTTGGCCTGTTCGAACAGCCGTATACCGATGTGTCCGCGATTGACCTACAGTCCGATGAGGCACGCAAGGCCGCGCGTGATGTTGCCACGTGCTCGATAACGCTACTGGAAAATAACGGTATTTTGCCGCTGCAGGGCAGACCGCGCGTTGCGGTGATCGGCCCCACGGCGGACGACCCGCTGGCGCTGCTCAGTGGTTACAGCTTCCCGGTGCATCTGATCATCAGCGATATGGCTGACAGCGCCGTGCAGGTGACGACCCCGCTGGCCGCGCTGCGCCACTATCTGGGCGATGACCATATCGACTATGCGAAGGGCTGTCATATCATAGAGAAACGGTTGGCGGGCGCACCGGTGTTTCCCGGTGACAGCAGTGGTAAACCGATGCAGTCCTCCCCGGTCTCCACTGACCAACGTTTGATTCCTGAAGCGGTTGCCGTCGCCCGTCGCAACGATGTGGTGGTGTTCTGTGTCGGCGATCTGGCCGGACTTTTCCAGAGCGGCACGGTGGGAGAAGGCTCGGATACAGACAGCCTCACTCTGCCGGGTGTACAGCAACAACTACTGGAGGCTCTGGTGGCGACGGGTAAACCGGTTGTTGTGGTGATGACAGGCGGTAGGCCATACAACCTGCAGGGGCTGGAGGACCATGTCGCCGGGCTGTTAGTGGCCTGGGCGCCGGGTCAGGAAGGTGGCTGGGCTATTGCCGATGTGCTGACCGGACGGGCTGAGCCGCTGGGCAGGCTGGTGGTTAGCGTGCCGAAAAGCGCAGGTGCTATGCCCTATTACTACAATCACAAACTGAAAAGCGGCGGAACGCCGTTTGCGTTCCACTTTGGATCCCGCTATCCCTTCGGCTACGGCAAAGGCTGGACCGATTTTGCCTGTGAGGAGGTAGCAGCGCTGGCGAAGGATGTCCCGGTGGAAGGCGAGATTGCTTTGCAGGTAACGTTAAGTAACCGTGGCGAGCGCAGGGGAAGTGAAGTGGTGCAGGTGTATGTCCACGATAAAGTGGCTTCGATGGTACGCCCCGTTAAAGAGCTGAAAGCGTTTCAGCGCCTCACGCTGGAGCCCGGTGCACGCGCGACGCTGACCTTTTATGTGCCGGTGGATATGCTTAACTTCACCCGCCGGGATGGCAAACGCGTGGTTGAACCTGGCGAGTTCGACCTGATGGTCGGGAATTCATCTGCGAACATCTGGGCGAGCACGACGGTCAATGTGGTTGGTACGCTACAGATTATGCCGAAGAACTGGCAGATGATGAGCCGTTGCGTGGTGAGCTGCGAGTAAATGTTAAAAAAAAGCCCATCGTGGGAGATGGGCAAAGACTACACACAGCAATTCGTTGTTTCACTCAGGGGATTTCCATGCTTATAAATCAATGTGTTGATCTAAAGCCTTGAGACAATAGTAGGCATGTCGATTTTTCACGTCGATCAGATTCATCTCAATAGTTTAAAAACTGTAAAGAAATTGCGACACAAATGAGGGTTTTAAGGCATGAGGCGTGGGATTGGGGCAATGAGTGCTGAAGCATCAATAAGCAGCGTTAAACAATCAGGCGGCGATGCCGCCTGATTTCAGGGTTATTTGTTGTTTTCGATTTCAGCGATTTCTTCGAGGATTTCGTCCGGATCGTTACCTGGCGCCGGGGCTTCGTTCACCCAAGCGGAGAACAGACGCCAGGATACCGCCAGGACCACTGGGCCGATAAACAAGCCAATCATGCCGAAGGCAATTAACCCGCCGATGACACCCGACAGGATGAGGATCAGCGGTAAATCGGCGCCCATACGAATCAGCATCGGGCGGATTACGTTATCCAGCGTGCCGACCACGGCACTCCAGACCAGCAGCACCGTGCCCCAGGTGGAGTCCCCCGTCCAGTACAGCCAGATAATGGCCGGGATCAGCACCGGTAGAGGACCCAACTGCACCAGGCAGGACAGGATCATCAACACCGCCAGCAGCGTGGCGTACGGCACACCCGTTACCGCCAGACCAATACCCCCGAGAACGGCCTGCACCAGTGCGGTGACGACCACACCCAATGCCACCGCGCGGATCGCTTGTGCCGCCAGCAAAATAGCAGCATCACCACGCTTAGAAGCCAGGCGACAGGCGAAGTGCCGAATCCCTAATGCCACCTGCTCGCCGCGCCAGTAGAGCAGGGCGCTGAACAGCAGCATCAGGCCACAGTGCATCATAAAGCGACCAATATGCGCGGCCTGACCAACAAACCAGGTCGTTGTGGAACCGATATAAGGACGCACTTTGGCCATAATTGCCGCGCCGCCCATATCCAGCAGGCTGTGCCATGCGCCATAAATTTTGGCACCCACTAACGGAATACTGTTCAGCCACTCCAGGTCCGGCAAGGTCATATCGCCTGCGGTTACGGCATGGATCAACGGTCCGCTGCCATCAACAATACTGTTGACCAATAGCGCGATGGGAATGATAAACAAAAGGACCAGCAGCAGGGTCATTACCAGCACGGCCAGAGAACGGCGTCCCCATAACAATTTTTGTATGCGTATCAAGATAGGCCAGGTCGCAATGACCACGGTTCCAGCCCACGCAAAACCAAGGATAAAGGGCTGCACTATCCACAAACAGGCCACAATCAGGATGGCTAAAAACAGCACCGAGAGCAGCACTTGTGCGATATCCCTGGGCTGACGGAAATTTACCATAAATACTTTTTCACCTTTTCTGTACGTCAGGACGTTGACGCGACGTGAACGCTAAAACCCCACCCTATAATGATGAGCAATTTCAGCGGTTTTTAACAGGCAGATTCTGCCTTTAAATCTGCCGGGCGTATTAGAAAAAAATGTGATACAACAAACAAAGCAACACGCAAACGATTAAATTCACAACACAGACCGCAGGAAAGGGTCACTATAATGATTCCACAAATTTCTCAGGCACCTGGTGTCGTTCAACTGGTGCTTAATTTTTTGCAGGCGCTGGAGCAGCAAGGGTTTACGGGCGACACGGCAACGAGCTATGCCGATCGCCTGACAATGTCGACAGATAACAGCATTTATCAGCTTCTTCCTGATGCCGTGGTTTTTCCCCGTTCAACGGCGGATGTGGCGCTGATCGCCCGTCTGGCGGCAGAACCTCTCTTTTCCTCGTTGATTTTTACCCCGCGCGGCGGCGGCACGGGTACCAATGGTCAGGCGCTGAATCAGGGCATTATCGTGGATATGTCCCGTTATATGAGCCGCATTATTGAAATCAATCCGCAGGAGGGTTGGGTACGGGTCGAAGCCGGGGTGATAAAAGACCAGCTTAACCAGTATCTAAAGCCGTACGGCTATTTCTTCGCACCAGAATTGTCGACCAGTAACCGGGCAACGCTTGGCGGGATGATCAACACCGATGCGTCCGGACAGGGCTCGTTGGTATACGGTAAAACCTCCGACCACGTACTGGGCGTACGTGCGGTACTGATGGGCGGCGATATCCTTGATACGCAGCCGATGCCGGTGGAACTGGCTGAAATGCTCGGTAACACCAATACCACCATCGGGCGCATCTATAAGACCGTTTACCAGCGCTGCCGCGAAAATCGTCAGCTGATCGTGGATAAGTTTCCGAAGCTGAATCGGTTTTTAACCGGCTACGATCTGCGGCACGTCTTTAACGATGAGATGACCGAGTTTGATTTAACCCGCATCCTCACCGGTTCCGAGGGCACGCTGGCATTTATTACCGAGGCTCGCCTCGATATCACGCCATTGCCGAAAGTGCGGCGGCTGGTCAACGTCAAATATGACTCATTTGATTCCGCTTTGCGCAATGCCCCGGTAATGGTTGACGCGCGCGCGCTGTCGGTAGAAACCGTGGACTCCAGGGTGCTGAATCTGGCACGCGAAGACATTGTCTGGCATTCGGTTAGCGAACTGATTACCGATGTACCGAATAAAGAGATGTTGGGACTGAATATCGTCGAGTTCGCTGGTGACGACGAAGCATTGATTGATGAGCAGGTCAGCGCGTTGTGTGAACGCCTGGACGGTTTAATTGCCCGTCAGGAAGCTGGCGTTATTGGCTGGCAGCTGTGTACTGAGCTGGCGGGCGTGGAGCGTATCTACGCGATGCGCAAAAAAGCCGTCGGTCTGCTGGGTAATACAAAAGGGGCCGCCAAGCCGATTCCGTTCGCGGAGGATACCTGCGTACCGCCTGAACATCTGGCGGATTATATCACGGAGTTCCGTGCGTTGCTTGACGGCCACGGCCTGAGCTATGGCATGTTTGGTCACGTGGATGCCGGAGTGTTACACGTCAGGCCGGCGCTGGACATGTGCGATCCGCAGCAGGAATTGCTGATGAAACGCATTTCTGATGACGTGGTGGTATTGACGGCAAAATACGGCGGCCTGCTGTGGGGCGAACACGGCAAAGGATTCCGCGCGGAGTACAGTCCGGCTTTCTTTGGCGATGAATTGTACGGTGAACTGCGCAAGGTCAAGTCGGCGTTTGATCCGCAAAACCGACTGAACCCTGGTAAAATATGCCCACCGGAAGGCGTCGATGCGCCGATGATGAAGGTCGATGCGGTTAAACGCGGTACCTACGATCGCCAGATCCCACTGGCCGTAAGGCAGGAGTGGCGTGGGGCGCTGGAGTGTAACGGCAACGGGTTATGTTTTAACTTCGATGCCAACAGCCCCATGTGCCCGTCGATGAAAATCAGCATGAACCGAATTCACTCCCCCAAAGGACGCGCAACGCTGGTACGGGAATGGTTACGCCTGCTGGCTGACCGCGGCATCGATCCGGTTCGCCTGGAAAAAGAGTTACCGGAAAAAGGTGCCAGCTTGCGCACGTTAATTGCCCGCACGCGTAACAGCTGGCATGCGCGCAAGGGGGAGTACGATTTCTCGCACGAAGTCAAAGAGGCGATGTCCGGCTGTCTGGCGTGTAAAGCGTGTTCCACGCAGTGCCCTATCAAAATTGACGTCCCGGAGTTCCGCTCTCGCTTCCTGCAACTGTACCACACGCGTTATTTACGCCCGCTGCGCGATCACATGGTGGCAACCGTCGAAAGCTATGCGCCGCTAATGGCGCGTGCGCCAAAAACATTCAACTTCTTCATTAACCAGCCGCTGGTGCGTACGCTGGCCAAAAAGCATATTGGCATGGTGGATTTGCCGCTACTGTCCGCGCCGTCGTTACAACGTCAGCTGGTCGGGCACCGCTCCGCCAATATGACGCTGGAACAGCTCGAGCTATTGAGTCAGGAACAGAAAGCCCGCACTGTGCTGGTGGTCCAGGATCCGTTCACCAGCTATTACGATGCGCAGGTGGTAGCTGATTTTATCCGCTTGGTGGAAAAACTCGGTTTACAGCCGGTCCTGCTACCGTTCTCGCCTAATGGCAAGGCGCAGCACATTAAGGGCTTCTTAAACCGTTTTGCCAAAACGGCGAAAAAGACCTCTGAATTTCTCAATCGGGTGGCGACGTTGAACATCCCGATGGTCGGCGTCGATCCGGCGCTGGTATTGTGCTATCGCGATGAATACAAGCTGGCGCTTGGCGAGCAGCGTGGAGACTTCCATGTACTGTTGGTGAACGAGTGGCTGTCAACCGTCCTGGCCTCTCAGCAGCCTGCTGCTGTTGCGGGTGAGCCGTGGTATTTCTTTGGACACTGCACCGAAGTAACGGCCCTGCCGGGTGCGCCAGCGCAGTGGGCGGCCATTTTTGCCAAATTTGGCGCGCAGCTGGAAAATGTCAGTGTCGGGTGCTGCGGCATGGCGGGCACGTACGGTCATGAAGTGAAGAATCACCAGAACTCGCTGGGCATCTATGAGCTATCATGGCATCAGGCGATGCAGAGACTACCGCGCAATCGCTGTCTGGCTGCGGGATATTCTTGTCGCAGCCAGGTGAAACGCGTGGAAGGCACGGGCGTTCGCCACCCATTACAGGCACTGCTGGAGATTATTGGATGATCTGGAAACGTGAAGTTTCACTCGAGGCGCTCAATGCCATGGGTGAGGGAAATATGGTTGGTCTGCTTGATATTCGGTTTGAGCATGTTGGTGACAACACGCTGGAAGCCACGATGCCGGTGGATCACCGGACCAAACAGCCTTTCGGTTTGTTACACGGCGGCGCGTCGGTGGTGCTGGCTGAAAGCATTGGCTCGGTGGCCGGGTATTTATGCACTCAAGGTGATCAAAAAGTGGTGGGTCTTGAGGTCAATGCCAATCATATCCGCTCCGCGCGGGAAGGGCGAGTGAGAGGGGTGTGCAGCGCGCTGCATACCGGTTCTCGCCATCAGGTCTGGCAAATCGAAATCTTCGATGAGCAGGGACGGTTGTGCTGTACCTCGCGTCTGACGACCGCTATTTTGTGATGCATGTTGCGTTTGGTCATTATCTGCGCAGGGAAAGGTGCTATACTGTGCAGGTTTTGAACACAAGCGAGGATGATATGTCTACCCAATTAGACCCGGCCCAACTGGCAATAGAATTTATACGTCGTGATAACAGCGATCTTTCACCGGCTCAGTACCTGAAAAGACTGAAACAATTAGAGCTGGAGTTTGCTGATTTACTGGCGCTTTCTTCGACTGAACTCAAAGAAGAAATCTATTTTGCCTGGCGGCACGGCGTTCATTGATTCCAGTATGCTTATCGTGATGAAAACCCCGACACCTGTTCGGGGTTATTTTTTGCCTTAAATCGGGTTTACCATTTCATCTCGCCCGTATTGACCTTCGCACTCAGCTCCAGCGAGCTTTCGTCCGCAAGCCCTGGCCATGCCGCCTTCATCGTTTTAATCACATATGCAGACCCTTTTTTCGCGCCCAGCGCCTGCTCAAAAGCGTGCAAATAATCACCGGTGAAGCGGATCGCTTGATCGCCTGCCGGGCGTTCGCCGATGTAGTGACCGGGGATCACCTCGGTTGGGCGTAAGGTTTGCATTTCGCTCAGCACGTTGCGCCATGCGCGACGCTGTTCAGGAGACTGTGTGTCCGCAGTCCAGACATGAATACCGGAAGCCACGCCGGTGCCGCCGAGGATCGCCCGGTTAGCCGGGATCCAGACATAGGCCGCGTAATCATTTGAGCGGCGCAGTTCCAGCGTTTCACCATCAATGGTAAAGCGTGTCTGCGTCGTGACCTGCGGCACGATGAGCGTCGTTGGTGCGCCGTCTTTCATCTGCGGGCCCCAAAACTGCAGTTTGGCATCTTTGGTAGCACGAATGTGCTCCACGACGTGCGGTGTTGCCAAAATCTTTACCTCGGGAAAGGCGTTAACAATCGGCTGCAGACCAAAATAAAAATCCGGATCGCCGGAGGTGATCACGATGGCCTGCAGTTTTTTGCCGCTGTCGCGAATCATCTGCACCAGCTTTTCACCGTCTTTGGTGCTGAATTGCGCATCAAATAAAATGGCCTCTTTCGGGCCGGACACCAGCGTTGAGGATACCGGAAAAATAGCTTTTTCCTGGGGATTGTAGACGTCAAGCTGGAGTGGCGCGGCGAATACCGGCGAGGCAAACAGAGGTAACAGCAGGGCTAGGGCGTTCACTTTCATGGGGGATAACCTTTTGCAGATGAAATGTCTTTTTCTTGTTCTTTATTTTACGGATATTTGGATCTGTTAGAATTCCTCTATCAGGACATGCTGAGTTTCATAAAACGATCGGATGGGATGCAATGGACAGAGTCATGGCGGCAACGGTGTTTAACCACATCTGCGATTTGGGCAGCCTGAGCGCCGCAGCGCGCGCGCTGGGGCTTTCCCGTCCGATGGTCAGTCGCTACCTCGACGAGATGGAAAAATGGGCGGGTGCAAGGTTAATCCACCGTTCATCGCGTCGGCTGACCATTACGCCCGCGGGGGAAGAGGCGTTAGTGAAGACACGCTCGCTGGCGCAGCTGTCGCTGGATATCAGCGCCGCCAGCGCAGCAGAGATTCCTTCCGGCACGCTACGTGTGGCTTGTGCGCATTTTACTGCGATGCATATTTTGGCGCCGGTACTGCCCGTTTTTCTGGCGCGTTTCCCTGAACTGCGCATTGAGGTTGAGATTAACAATCAACCGGTGAGCCTGGTCGGTGAACGTATTGATGCGGCGATCCGCATTACGGATAATCCTGAACCGGGTACTATCGCCCGTCGTCTGGGTGACTGTGAGTCGGTGTTATGCGCCTCTGCGGACTACCTGCGCCAGCATGGCATTCCGCAAACCCTGGACTGTCTCGCCCAGCATAATTGCCTTTACTACAGCGGGTTTGCCGGAAAATCATGGCACTTTGATGATGAGCAGGGCAACGCTGTATCGGTGGCGATAAAGGGAAATCTCAGCGCGGGGATCTCTGCGCTATTATGTGAGTCGGCGTTGGCTGGTATGGGTATTGCGCTGGTGCCGGAACAAGAGGCGCGTGAAGGGCTGGCACGCGGCCAGTTGATCCGGCTTTTGCCCCAACTCAAGCCGCGACGTCTGCCAATTTACGGCTTATACCTGTCTCGTGAGCATCAACCGGCAGGGCTGCGTCTGCTATTGGATGCCCTGCATGAGATTCTGGTCTGAATATGTGAGCTGCGTCTGCCTGTAAATCAGACAAACCGCAGTTTGTGTTAAAAACACGGCGTCAGGTCGTGAGACTATTCTTATCGCCCCTTCAAGAGCTAAGCCATCGTGAGTGCCGGAGATAAGCGCCGGATGGGGTCGGAACCCTTAAGCCTGCTAATAGAGCAGCCTTAAGGGTTTTTTTATTGTCTGTCTGCGCTGTTTTGCACGCGGTTACCTCTATTTCTCCGTCTTTCCCCTATCTCTTAAATAGACATTTTTTATACATCTTTTTGCGTTTTACCTTGCTGAACGATTAACGGTTTGTAACCCATTATTTATCAAAGCATTGAACAAAATAATCCCTCTCTGTAAACCCTCGCCGCAGGGTCTATGCTTAATAAAAGTAACCAAAAAGGGCGGTTAACCCGAATGCCCCTGCTGAACAGGGGTTGAAGTGATAATCATTATCACTAACATGGTATTGTAGCGTGCAGGTTAATGACTCGAGGTAACCCTATGGAATTGCATTCAGGAACATTTAATCCGAACGATTTTGCATGGCGTGGGTTGACGTTAACGCCAGCCGCAGCGGCGCATATTCGTGAACTGGTGGCAAAACAGCCCGATATGCTGGGCGTGCGGTTAGGCGTGAAGCAAACAGGATGTGCGGGGTTTGGCTATGTGCTGGATACCGTCAGCCAACCGGAAAAAGACGATCTGGTGTTCGAAACCGATGGCGCCAGGCTGTATGTGCCGTTACAGGCGATGCCGTTTATTGACGGAACCGAAGTCGATTTTGTTCGTGAAGGATTAAATCAGTTATTTAAATTTCATAACCCGAAAGCCCAGAACGAATGCGGCTGTGGCGAAAGTTTTGGGGTATAGGCGGTACTATGTCGCGTAACACTGAAGCAACTGACGATGTCAACACCTGGGCTGGCGGACACCTCAATTATAAAGAGGGATTCTTCACCCAACTAAAAACTGATGAACTGGCGAAGGGCATCAATGAAGAGGTCGTGCGGGCGATTTCCGCGAAACGCAACGAACCGGACTGGATGCTGGCATTTCGCCTGGATGCGTTTAAGGCGTGGCTGACGATGGAGGAGCCGCACTGGTTAAAAGCGCATTACGATAAGCTGAATTATCAGGATTACAGCTATTACTCCGCACCTTCCTGCGGCAACTGCGATGAGACCTGCGCCTCAGAGCCGGGAGCGGTACAGCAAACGGGCGCGAATGCGTTTTTAAGTAAAGAGGTTGAGGACGCTTTCGAACAACTTGGCGTGCCGGTACGTGAAGGGCGAGAAGTGGCGGTCGATGCCATTTTTGACTCGGTATCGGTGGCGACCACCTATCGTGAAAAGCTGGCTGAACAAGGCATTATTTTCTGCTCGTTCGGTGAGGCCATTCATGATCACCCGGAACTGGTGAAAAAATATCTCGGCACGGTGGTGCCGGGCAACGACAATTTCTTTGCCGCGCTGAATGCGGCGGTTGCCTCAGACGGTACGTTTATCTATGTGCCGAAAGGCGTACGCTGCCCAATGGAGCTTTCCACCTATTTTCGTATTAATGCGGAAAAAACCGGGCAATTTGAACGCACTATCCTGGTGGCGGATGAAGGCAGCTACGTCAGCTACATTGAAGGATGTTCTGCTCCGGTGCGCGACAGCTATCAGCTGCACGCGGCGGTGGTGGAAGTGATCATCCACAAAGATGCTGAAGTGAAATACTCGACGGTGCAAAACTGGTTCCCTGGCGATGGCAACACCGGCGGCATTCTGAACTTCGTGACCAAACGTGCACTGTGTGAAGGCGAAAACAGCAAAATGTCGTGGACCCAGTCGGAAACTGGCTCGGCCATCACCTGGAAATACCCCAGCTGTATTTTGCGCGGCGATAACTCCATCGGCGAATTCTACTCCGTTGCGTTGACCAGCGGTCATCAGCAGGCCGATACCGGCACCAAGATGATCCACATCGGCAAGAACACCAAATCGACCATTATCTCGAAAGGGATCTCCGCCGGGCACAGCCAGAACAGCTATCGCGGCCTGGTAAAAATCATGCCGACGGCCACCAACGCCCGTAACTATACCCAGTGTGACTCGATGCTGATTGGTGCGGACTGCGGGGCGCACACCTTCCCGTACGTAGAGTGTCGCAACAACAGCGCCCAGCTTGAACACGAAGCCACCACCTCACGTATTGGTGAAGATCAGCTGTTCTACTGTCTGCAGCGCGGTATCAGCGAAGAAGACGCCATCTCGATGATCGTCAACGGGTTCTGTAAAGACGTGTTCTCTGAACTGCCGCTGGAGTTCGCTGTTGAAGCGCAAAAACTTCTCGCCATCAGCCTTGAACACAGCGTCGGTTAAAATTTAAGGAAAGCACATGTTAAGCATTAAAGATTTACAGGTCAGCGTCGAAGAGAAGGCGATCCTGCGCGGGCTGAGCCTGGAGGTCCGCCCGGGTGAAGTTCACGCCATTATGGGACCGAACGGTTCAGGAAAAAGCACGCTGTCGGCAACATTGGCCGGGCGTGATGATTATGCCGTCACCGGGGGAACGATGGAATTTAACGGTAAAGATTTACTGGAACTGTCGCCGGAAGACCGGGCCGGTGAAGGCATCTTTATGGCGTTTCAATACCCGGTGGAAATTCCCGGCGTCAGCAATCAGTTTTTCCTGCAAACCGCGCTTAATGCAGTGCGCGGTTACCGTGGCGAAGACGCGCTGGATCGATTCGACTTCCAGGATTTGATGGAGGAGAAAATCGCGCTGTTGAAAATGCCGGAGGATTTGCTCACCCGCTCGGTAAACGTCGGTTTCTCCGGCGGTGAGAAAAAACGCAATGATATTTTGCAGATGGCGGTGCTGGAGCCTCAGCTGTGCATTCTCGACGAGTCTGATTCGGGGTTGGATATTGATGCGCTAAAAATTGTCGCTGATGGCGTCAATTCGCTGCGCGACGGCAAGCGTTCATTCATTATTGTCACCCACTATCAGCGCATCCTCGACTATATCAAACCCGATTACGTCCATGTTTTGTATCAGGGACGCATTGTTAAGTCCGGCGATTTCACGCTGGTTAAACAGCTGGAGGAGCAAGGATATGGCTGGCTTAGTGAACAGCAGTAATGTGCTGCAGCAGTGGCATCACTTGTTTGAGTCACAGGGCGAAACCCGCTCGCAGCACGCGCAGCAGCACTTACAGCAGATGCTGCGTCTTGGGCTGCCTACGCGTAAGCATGAAGACTGGAAATACACGCCGCTGGAAGGATTAACCAGTAGCCAGTTTGTTAGTCATCTTGCCGCGATAACCCCGGCGCAGTGCGAGGCGTTAGCCGCTGGCATTGATGCTGTGCGTCTGGTGTTTGTCGACGGGCAATTCTGCGAAGCGCTTAGCGACAGCACGGACGGTAGCGGCTTTGACATTACTGTTGACGATGCGCACCTGTCGCTACCGGCACCGATTCAGCCAGAGGTTTTTCTGCATCTGACGGAAAGCCTGTCGCGCAGTGTGACGCATATCAAGGTGAAACGTAATCAGCGCCCGGCGAAACCGCTACTGTTGATGCACATCACCCAGGGAGTGGCGGGCGATGACGTCAATACCGCGCATTATCGCCACCACCTTGAACTGGCGGAGGGCGCAGAAGCCACCCTCATCGAACATTTTGTCAGCCTCAACACGCTGAAGCACTTTACCGGCGCGCGCGTTACGATGAACGTGGCGGCCAATGCCCACTTACAGCATATCAAGCTGGCGTTTGAGAACCCGGTCAGCCATCACTTCGCCCATAACGACATTCAGCTGGGCGCAGATGCTACGGCGGTGAGCCACAGTTTTTTGCTCGGCGACGCGGTGTTGCGCCATAACACCAGCACCCAACTGAACGGCGAAAACACCACGCTGCGGATTAACAGTCTGGCGATGCCGGTGAAAAACGAAGTCTGCGATACCCGCACCTGGCTTGAGCATAACAAAGGCTATTGCAACAGCCGCCAACTGCATAAAACCATCGTCAGCGATAAAGGTCGGGCGGTGTTCAATGGTCTGATCAACGTGGCGCAGCACGCGATTAAAACCGACGGACAGATGACGAACAATAATTTGCTGCTTGGTAAGCTGTCGGAAGTGGACACCAAACCGCAACTGGAAATCTATGCCGATGACGTGAAATGCAGCCACGGCGCGACGGTAGGGCGGATCGACGATGAGCAGATGTTCTATCTGCGTTCGCGTGGGATTGGCCAGCAGGATGCTCAACAGATGATTCTCTATGCGTTTGCCGCTGAGCTGACGGAAGCCCTGAGCGATGAAACGCTTAAACAACAGGTTCTGGCGCGTATAGCCCAACGCCTGCCGGGAGGCGTAGCATGACATTTCCGATTGAAAAAGTGCGGGCCGACTTTCCGGTCCTGACCCGTGAAGTGAACGGCCTGCCGCTGGCGTATCTGGACAGCGCTGCCAGCGCGCAAAAGCCGAATCAGGTGATTGATGCCGAAGCTGAGTTTTACCGCCATGGCTATGCGGCGGTTCACCGTGGTATTCATACCCTAAGCGCCCAGGCGACGGAAAAAATGGAGAATGTGCGTAAGCTGGCGTCGCTGTTTATTAATGCCCGCTCCGCTGAAGAACTGGTATTTGTGCGTGGCACGACCGAGGGCATTAATCTGGTAGCCAACAGTTGGGGCACCAGCAATGTGCGGGCGGGGGATAACATCATCATCAGTGAGATGGAACACCACGCCAACATCGTGCCATGGCAGATGCTGTGTGCCCGCGTGGGTGCTGAGCTGCGTGTCATCCCCCTGAATGCTGATGGCACCTTGCAGTTGGATACTCTGCCAACTCTGTTCGACGAACGCACCCAACTGCTGGCGATTACCCATGTATCCAACGTGCTGGGTACCGAAAACCCGTTAGCAGAGATGATTGCGCTGGCGCATCAGCACGGGGCAAAAGTGCTGGTCGATGGCGCGCAGGCGGTGATGCACCATAAAGTAGACATGCAGGCGCTGGATTGCGACTTTTATGTCTTCTCCGCCCATAAGCTGTATGGACCCACCGGCATTGGCGTGCTGTATGCCCGTGAGTCGCTGTTGCAGGAGATGCCGCCCTGGGAAGGCGGGGGCTCAATGATAGCAACGGTTAGCCTGAGCCAGGGAACCACCTGGACGAAAGCGCCGTGGCGTTTTGAAGCGGGAACGCCCAATACCGGCGGTATTATCGGCCTGGGCGCTGCCATTGAATATGTGAGTGCGCTGGGTCTGGATAACATCAGCGAGTACGAGCAGTTCATGATGTGCTACGCGCTAGAACAGCTGGCCAGTGTGCCGGATCTGACGTTGTACGGTCCGCAGGCGCGTCTGGGCGTCATCGCGTTTAACCTCGGTAAACACCACGCCTACGACGTGGGTAGTTTTCTTGATAACTACGGTATTGCCGTACGCACCGGGCACCACTGCGCCATGCCGTTGATGGCATATTATAACGTCCCTGCGATGTGCCGGGCCTCGATTGCCATGTACAACACTCAGGAAGAGGTGGATCGACTGGTAACGGGACTTAAACGTATTCATCACTTATTGGGATAACAGGGAGGGGGTATGGCTGCGCTACCGGATAAAGAAAAGTTGTTGCGTAATTTTCTGCGCTGCGCGAACTGGGAAGAGAAGTATCTGTATATCATTGAATTAGGTCAGCGTTTACCAGAATTAAATGCTGATGATCGCTGTGAGAAAAATAGTATTCAGGGCTGTCAGAGTCAGGTATGGATAACAATGCGTCAGAATGCTGACGGAATTATTGAATTACAGGGCGACAGTGATGCGGCAATTGTGAAAGGACTGATTGCTGTGGTATTCATTTTATATGATCGAATGACTGCCGAAGATATTGTGCGTTTTGATGTGCGTCCGTGGTTCGAGAAAATGGCACTGACGCAACATCTCACGCCATCGCGTTCACAGGGGCTGGAAGCGATGATTCGCGCTATTCGTACGCAAGCGGCAACTCTTAGCTAAACTGATAAAACACGTTATCCGGCAAACCTTGCAGGATAGCGCTGAGCAGATTTATGCAATGACTCGTCGGCCGGATACCGCAGCAGCCGTTATCCGGCAATAACGCCAGGGGGGTGAGTGAGTATGAAACGCGCGTCTATTATTACTCTAATGCTAATTGGCGCTTACAGCGCTATACAGGCCGCCTGGGCGGTCGATTATCCTTTGCCTGCGGCGAACAGTCGTCTTGTCGGGCAGAATCAAACCTACACCGTGCAGGAAGGCGATAAAAACTTGCAGGCAATAGCCCGCCGGTTTGATACCGCCGCGATGCTGATCCTCGAAGCGAATAATACGATCGCCCCGGTACCCAGCCCCGGCACCCTGATTACGATTCCTTCGCAACTGCTGTTACCGGATGCGCCGCGCGAAGGTATTATTGTTAATCTGGCAGAATTGCGTCTGTATTATTTCCCGCCGGGAGAGAATATTGTTCAGGTATTCCCGATTGGCATTGGTTTACAGGGACTGGAGACCCCGGTGATGGAAACTCGGGTGGGACAGAAAATCCCTAACCCTACATGGACCCCAACACCAGGCATCCGTAAGCGTTCTCTGGAGCGCGGCATTACGCTACCCCCTGTAGTGCCCGCCGGGCCCAATAACCCGTTAGGACGCTTTGCGCTGCGTCTGGCGCATGGAAACGGTGAATACCTCATCCACGGCACTAGCGCACCCGACAGTGTAGGCCTGCGCGTCAGCTCTGGCTGTATCCGCATGAACGCACCGGACATCAAAGCCCTGTTTGCTCAGGTCAGAACCGGCACGCCGGTCAGAGTGATTAATGAGCCGATAAAATACGCCATCGAGCCTAACGGCATGCGTTATGTTGAAGTGCACCGACCTTTGTCGCCAGAGGAAGAACAAAACGTACAGACCATGCCGTATGTACTGCCAGCCGGTTTTACCCAGTTTAAAGACAGTAAAGCCGTAGACCTGGGGCTGGTGGATCGGGCGCTGTATCGTCGGGCAGGTTATCCGGTTACCGTTACGGCCGGGCAGGCACCGATTGTGGCCAACGGGCCAGAGGTGAAGTCGGCACAGAATGGATTGCCAGAAGCAGGGGACGTGCGGACGATGCAGTAACAGGGAAGGAGGAATGAGGGGCAAAAAAAATGGCGCACAATGTGCGCCATTTCTATTACACAGATACTATTACTTACGGTATTTAGTAGCTGCGTTGTCCAGACGCTGGTTAGCGCGTGCTGCGTCATCTTTAGCAGCCTGAACGTCGGAACGCATTGCGTTCACGTCGTTGCTCAGCTGGTCAACTTTAGCGTTCAGAGTCTGAACGTCAGAAGACAGCTGATCGATTTTAGCATTGCTGGAGCAACCTGCCAGCAGAGTAGAACCCAGGATTACCGCGCCCAGTACCAGTTTAGTACGATTCATTATTAATACCCTCTAGATTGAGTTAATCTCCATGTAGCGTTACAAGTATTACACAAAGCTTTTTAGGTTGAGAATATTTTTTTGATGCGAATGCACTTATTTTTGATCGTTCGCTCAAAGAAGCATCGAATTGTGCAAAAACGGCTAAAAACCCGAGTGAAAACAGAAAGCTTCCATCGGATTCATCTTAGATAATCTCTAATTAGATAGTGAAATCCGATTTGATTTTTTATTAATAGTAGCTATCGCGGAAATAAAAAAAGCGCCGCAAGGGCGCTTTTTAGGCAAATTAATTCCCGATGGAATTATTACAGCACGTGAACAGATGCCGTGTTGGTGGTGCCGCTCGGTACCAGCGCACCGGAAACCATCACTACAACGTCACCTTTCTGTGCCAGGCCGCGCTCAACTAACTGCAGCGCAACTTCTTTACCCAGACGGTAGAAATCATCAGTAGAAGCGATTTCTTTCACCAGGTGCGGCACCACGCCTTTGCTGAGAACCAGCTGACGCGCAGTCACTTCGTTGGTGGTCAGCGCCAGAATGGTCGCGTTCGGGAAGTATTTACGTACGGCTTTAGCGGATTTACCACCCTGGGTCGCTACGACGATCAGCGGAGCTTCCAGTTTTTCAGCGGTTTCTACAGCACCACGGCAAACGGCTTCGGTAATACGCAGTTTGCGGTTGTCATGGCTGTTGTCCAGACGGCTGGTCATCACGCGGTCGGTACGTTCACAGATGGTTGCCATGATAGAAACGGCTTCCAGCGGGTATTTACCTTTAGCGGATTCACCAGACAGCATGACTGCATCAGTACCGTCGAGGATGGCGTTTGCCACGTCACCGGCTTCAGCACGGGTCGGACGTGGGTTTTTGATCATGGAGTCCAGCATCTGAGTCGCGGTGATAACCACTTTACGTGCGCGTACGCATTTTTCGATCATCATCTTCTGCGCGAAGATAACTTCTTCAACCGGGATTTCTACGCCCAGATCGCCACGTGCAACCATGATGCCGTCAGACGCTTCGAGGATCTCGTCGAAGTTGTTCAGGCCTTCCTGGTTTTCGATTTTGGAGATGATCTGAATGTTTTCGCCGCCGTGCGCTTTCAGGTGCTCACGAATTTCAATGACGTCAGAACGTTTACGGATAAAGGACGCAGCAACGAAGTCAACGCCTTGCTCGCAACCGAAGATCAGGTCCTGTTTGTCTTTTTCAGCCAGTGCTGGCAGCGCGATAGAAACGCCCGGCAGGTTAACGCCTTTGTTTTCGCCCAGGTCGCCGTTGTTCAGCACTTTACAGATAACTTTGTTACCTTCGATTGCGGTAACTTCCATGCCGATCAGACCATCGTCAACCAGCACGGTGTTGCCAACGGACAGGTCATTGGTGAAGCCTTCATAAGTAACAGCAACGATTTCGTTGTTACCTACGATAGATTTGTCGGTGGTGAACGTGAAGGTCTGACCCGCTTTCAGAGAAACGTCGTTACCGCCTTCCAGTTTAATGGTACGGATTTCCGGACCTTTGGTGTCGAGCAGGATGGCCGCTTTCTTGCCGGTCTTGCTCATCACGTTGCGCAAGTTCTTAATGCGCTGACCGTGTTCTGCGTAATCGCCGTGGGAGAAGTTCAGACGCATGACGTTCATGCCCGCGTCCAGCATTTTGGTTAACATCTCTTCGGATTCGGTTTTCGGACCGATGGTGCAAACAATTTTCGTCTTTTTCATGACAGTCTTAGTCTTTAAGTTGAGAAGGATATGGAAATCTGGCTTCCGTCGCGCACGGATGGGAAGCTAAACCTGAGTTACGAAAGTTGTGATGCCTCGCTCTAAGGATAGGTGACATCGAAAGAGCGTGCAGAGGAATGTGTGCTTGCGTTTCAGCCCAACGGGTAGGAGAGTTTTGTAGTCGTTGAGTTTTACAGGTCAATGTGCTGAAACCATTCAAGAGACAATTGGCGCGCATTATACGCTGAAAATTATCTAAAAGGAAAATGGAAACGGTGTTTCAAAAGCGTTCTGTGCAGTTTCACGAAAAAATATTCACGAATTTGTTCATTGCTATGGATAAAGAGGTTGTCCGCAGCGGTGGTCTGTTGCGCAACAACACGACGTTCTTCATTCCCGGCTCTTGCAAACGACAATAGTGCAAAACAGTTATTCCTTATAGTTATATCAAATTCTTTTTAATTCATATCAAAAGCCCATTTCCCTGATTACACTCGTTTGGACATCCATACTGCTAAACAGCCAAAAGCGTTAGCAGGATAACGATAAGCAGCAGCGGATACCCAAACGACATGATTGTCCTGAAAAATATTTCGAAAGTGTTTACGCCAGGCAGGCTTGCTATTACCGCTGTCGATAACGTCAACCTGACGGTTGAACAGGGACAGATTTACGGAATTATTGGCTACAGCGGTGCCGGTAAGAGCACCCTGATTCGCCTGCTTAACGGCCTTGAACAGCCAACTTCCGGCAGTGTGACCGTCAATGGTCACGATATCTCCACGGCGCGCGGGGAATCGTTACGCCAGGCACGACTGAAAATCAGCATGGTGTTTCAGCACTTTAATCTGCTGTGGTCGCGGACCGTCAGCGAAAACATTGCCTTCTCAATGCAAATCGCCGGTGTACCAAAAGCAAAAATTAAAGCACGTGTGACCGAACTGATTACATTGGTCGGGCTGGATGGTCGAGAAAACGCCTGGCCGTCGCAGCTCAGCGGTGGGCAAAAACAGCGTGTCGGGATTGCTCGTGCGCTGGCGAACAACCCGGACGTGCTGTTGTGCGACGAAGCCACTTCCGCGCTGGATCCGCAAACCACCGATCAAATCCTGGATTTGCTGCTCGATATTAACCGGCGTTTCAAATTAACCATTGTGCTGATCACCCATGAGATGCACGTGGTGCGCAAAATTTGCGATCGCGTGGCGGTGATGGAGAACGGCAAAGTGGTTGAAGAGGGCGATGTGCTCAGCGTGTTTAGCCACCCGCAGCAGCCGATCACCCGTCAGTTTGTCCGTCAGGTAAGTCAATATGCCGAGGAAGATGAGTTTAATCCGCAACTGGCAAGCGAACTCGGCGGTGCGGTGATTAAGTTAACGTTTACCGGACAGCGTACCCATCGGCCTGTGGTCGGGGAGCTGACCCTGCGCTACGGCCTGCCGTTTAACATTCTGCACGGCAAGATGACGCAAACCGCCCATGGCGCGTTTGGTCAACTGTGGGTGCACGTGGTGGCCACTGAAGAACAACTCAACAATATTCTGGCCGATCTGCGCCACAGCGACGTTGACGGCGAGGTTATCCAACATGGCTGATTCCCTGTTTCCCCATCTGAAATGGGACCAACTGTTCGCGGCAACTCAGGAAACGCTCTACATGACCGCGCTTTCCGGTGTGGCGACCTTTGTACTGGGTATTGCGCTCGGACTGGCGCTATTTCTGACCGCGCGTGGCGGCCTGTATCAGAACCGCACGCTGTACAGCGCCATCTCGTTGATCGTGAATATTTTCCGCTCAATCCCGTTCATCATTTTGATCGTGCTGCTGATCCCGGTGACCAAAACGCTGGTAGGCACCATTCTTGGTGCCAACGCCGCGCTACCCGCGCTGATCGTGGGTGCCGCACCGTTCTATGCCCGTCTGGTCGAAATTGCCCTGCGTGAAGTAGATAAAGGCGTTATTGAAGCGAGCCGCTCCATGGGGGCACGTCTGAGTACGCTTATTTTTCGGGTTTTACTGCCGGAATCATCACCCGCTCTGGTGTCCGGTATCACCGTGACGCTGATTGCCCTGGTTAGCTACAGCGCAATGGCTGGTGTGATTGGTGCCGGTGGTTTAGGGAATTTGGCTTATCTGGAAGGATTCCAGCGCAACCACAGCGACGTTACGCTGGTGGCGACGGTGACCATTCTGGTTATTGTCTTCATCATCCAGTTTTGCGGCGATGTGATCACCTCTCTGTTAGATAAACGCTAATAAAATACGGAAACCATTATCATGAAAAAATCACTGACATTACTCGCCGCCGCCACCTTAAGCGCCCTGAGCTTTGCGTCGTGGGCAGATACGCTGACCGTGGGCGCGTCCAACGTGCCGCACGCTGAGATCCTCGAACAGGCGAAACCGATCCTGGCAAAGCAGGGGATCGAGCTGGAGATTAAACCGTTCCAGGACTACATTCTGCCAAACACCGCGCTGGCGGGGCGTGAGATTGACGCCAACTACTTCCAGCATATTCCGTACCTGAACAGCGTACTGAAGGATCATGCGGGTGATAAGACCTATGATTTCGTCAGCGCCGGGGCGATTCACATTGAGCCGATTGGTATCTATTCTAAAAAGGTAAAGTCGCTGAAGGACCTGCCGGAGGGCGGAAAGATCATCATGCGTGATGCGGTGTCCGAAGAAGGTCGCATTCTGTCGATTTTCGAAAAAGAGGGTGTGATTAAGCTCAAGCCAGGCGTTGATAAAGTCACCGCGCGCATCAGCGACATCGTTGAGAACCCGAAAAAGCTGAAGTTCCTGCCTAACGTTGAAGCGGCACTGTTGCCGCAGATGTATAACAACGATGAAGGCGATGCAGTGGTGATCAACGCCAACTACGCTATCGATGCCGGGCTGGATCCGGTGAAAGATCCGATTGCTGTCGAAAGCGGCGAAAACAACCCGTATGCCAACATCATTACCGTGCATCGCGGCGATGAGAAGAAAAAGGATATTGTGGCGCTGGTTGACGCACTGCACTCAAAAGAAATTCAGGACTGGATCCGCACCAAATATAAAGGCGCGGTGATCCCGGTAAATAACTGATCCACTTTCTGCCGGGTGGCGGCTTCGCCTTACCCGGCCTACAACGTCTGTAGGCCGGGTAAAACGCAGTAGCGTTGCCATCCGGCGCTAGAGTTGCACTCGCTCGATTCTCGCCGGTAGCCCTTGGCGCACAGACGCTCCTGAGACCCAGTCCAGCCAGGTATTGGCCACCTGACGCGTCGGGTCGGCAAAACCCAAATCGTTAATATTAATCCCCGATTTAATCTTTTCATCAAACGCCATCGGCTCTCCGTCAAGCGTATGCTGTGCTGCCCCCATTTCTTTATGTCCGTAGCCATGTTCAATTGCGATAACGCCCGGCATAACGCCGTTGAGCAGGCTGACCTGCGCTTGTGCGTGTCCACCCGGCGTGATGATGCGCACCGTGTCGCCGTGTGACACACCATAACGCGCGCCGTCCTGCGGGTTGAGCGCCACCAGATTCACAGGCTTGAGATGGTGAAGACGTGGGATCACCGCCGAGGCGCTGGACATGGTATTGGACTTAAAGGAGATCATCTTCAGTGGCCATTCCTGCTGCGGAAACAATTCGTCCACCGAACGCCCGTCGGACAGGCGGGAAGGATACCAGGCCGGACAGCCGCTGTAGCGCTCGCCGGTGATCGCATGGCGGTGTGCGGCGACATCCGCGTTCCAGATTTGCAGAGGTTTCTCCCACGCATTACCGACGCGGTTATCGGTGCGGCCACTCTTATCTGGCGCAAAACGACCACCGCGCGAGTAGACAAACGCCACGCGACGAACTTCGTCGGCTTTTAGCGTGTCGGTGATGACCGGCAGGATCCGCGTCACGCCGGTCAGCGAGATATCTTCCGGCGCGGCTTCGGCGACCGGCGCCTTACCCATAAACGCAATGTTGGCGGCCAGTCGCAGGTAGTAATCTTCCGCGCGGTTCAGCGGATAGTGATTGCCCTGCGGATCGGTAATGGCGTTATCGCCAAAGCCCGGCAGCCCAATGCGTTTTGCCACCGCGATGCAAAATGACTCCATGGATGCTGGTTGGCCGTCGGCGGTTTTGCTGGTGGCGGGTGCAACAATCGGCCAGCGGGCGGTGGTGGCCTTGCTCGCCACGCCTGCCCACGGGGCGCTGAATCCCCAGCTTTCGAAGTTGTGGGTATCCGGGACAATATAGTCCGCCAGCGCGGTGGTTTCGTTCATAAAAGCATCAATGGCAATAAACAACGGCAGACGCGCCGGATCTTTGAGCTTTTCTTCCGCCACGCCACGCAACCCCGCAATGCCGTAGAACGGGTTAGTCATGTTGGAGATCCAGGCTTTTAGCGGATACGGATAGCCTTCGAGCGCCGAGACGAGTAATTCGGTCAACTGCCCGGCGACAAACGGATACCATGGGGCTTTCGCCGGGAAGGGCGATTGTCCGGCAGCCACTTTATTACGGTACTCTTCCGAGGATTCATAGGCGGTTTTACTGCGCGCGATGCTCAGGCCTTTCGGCTTCACCTTTCCGGCGAAACTGTCCATATTGTAGCGCGGTCCGTCAGTGGCACCGTTGAATTTACCGCCGCCCACAAAGACCCCGCCTTCGAGGCTGAGGTTGCCAATCAGCGCATTCAGCATCATCACCGCCCAGGCGTTGTAAAATCCGTTGCCTGCCATCATCCCGCCGTGGGTGATCACCGCCGCTTTACGCCCGTGACGGGTAAAGGCGTCCGCCAGCGCGCCTATTTTTGCCTCCGACACGCCGCACTGCTGGCTGTATTGCGCCAGTGACAGCTTTTCGGCAGACTCTTTCAGACGCTGGAATCCGCTTTTGACCGTCACGGTTTGCCCGTCGGCCAGCGTTACTTCGCGGGTCACGAACAGCTGTGCGCGTTGACAGCTGCTGGCTGCTACCATGTCACCGGCCTCGTTAACGGCCAGCGGTTCGCCAGGCGCGTCGGTGTTCAGATGGGCGAGCGTGAGATGCTGTCCGGCAAGCGTTGGGATCTCATCGGTAATCACCAGATGCGTGGCGTTGGTCCAGCTTTTTTCTCCGGCCTGTTGCATGGCCTGGACACCAGGGATGGCGAGGTAATCGGCGTTGTAACGCTGCTTTTCGATGATCCAGCGGATCATTCCCATTGCCAGCGCCGAGTCGCTCCCCGGGTGCACAGGCTGCCAGTGACCGCGATCGTCAGCCAGTACCGTGGTTAATGGCAGGGCGGGTGCGACAACGACATACTCGAAATCATTGCGTAAGCGGGCGCTGGCGAGTTGGCGAGCCTGGCGCTTAAACGGGTTGCCGGACTGCGCCGGGGAGGTGCCCATAAATAACGCGAACTCAACGTTATCCCAGTCCGGTTTGACGTGGGTGTTTTTATCCAGATCGCCCATTAGCGCGCCGGAACCGGCCCGATACGCTAGCCCACAATACGCACCGTGCGCGCCGAAGTTTTTACTACCAAAACTGTTCAGTGCGAAACGGCGGATAAACGTATCGCGTCCCTCGTCGCTGGTATTGGTGACCAGCAGTTGATTGGATTTCGGGCCAAAGCCGGGGTGCTTAGCATCTAACGGGGTGATGGGGTCGTGGATGGCCCGCAGGCCGTCAACGTGACCTTCACCAAACAGGTCGCCGCCTTCCACCACCTCTTTGATGAGCTGTTCAAAGCTGATGCGCTGCCATTTACCTTCGCCACGTTTACCGACGCGCTTCATCGGCTCCAGAATTCGCAGCGGGCTGTACAGGCCTTCGAGCAGGGTTGCGCCCCGGGCGCAGGCGGTGGAACGCGCATCAAGACCGCTTTCGCCCGCCAGTTGTTCCATTGCCGTGGCAAACGGAACCGACGAATCAATGTGATGTTCATGCGACAGTGGGTGGTAGGGGTTGCCCGCAATGCGCAGAACTTTCCCCGCTTTGCTGTCGACGCGGACCCGCACACCGCACTGGGTCCAGCAGCCGAAGCACTGGGTCATGGCGATCACCTGCTGCGGATCCTGCTGCCAGCGCGGTTGGGCGTTGGCTTCGGGGATCAGCGCATTGCCGAAGATGCGATCGCGGGTGATTTTCCCCGAGGTGCCATCCAGCAAACCGTCAATCGCGCGCTTTGCCACATCCCGATAACTCAGGCCAAAGGTCACCATCCCGCCAACGGCGAGACCAACTTTAAGCCACTGACGACGGGTTAAATTAGCCATGTTGCATTCTCCTTGCGATCGCGTTGAGGCCTTCATGAACAATAATGAGTAGCGCAACCCACAGGCCAAAGGTGCCTACAATGGCCAGCCAGCCATCTGTGCCGCCGGGCAGGGAGTACGGATTAAATTGCGCGTTAAATTTGGGGAGGGTCTGCACCTGAATCAGTATCGTCCAGCGCATCAGCCAGCACAGCGCCATGGCGCTGAAGGCCAGCGTAATACGCAGCGGTAATGACGATGGGTGACGTAACACCCATCCGCAAAGTGCCAGTGAGACAGCCCACAGCACTACCCAGCCGATGGCGTAGTACCGTGCAGACGCGGCGACATCCAGCCACTGGCGAATCGCCGAGCCGGAAAGCGTATCGCCGCTCACCCACCACGCCATCACAATGGCCAGGGCGATCAACGTGACAATCTGCCCCCATGCCAGTTTGCGCGGTAGTGTGCTGTCGCGGTTTATGCTGGCGATAAGCAGGGCGAAGAAGGTTTGCAGCGCGCTGAGGAACATCGCCAGCGGGAAGACATAGCTGAACCAGATGGGACGCGCCTGCACGACGGAGACTTCGCGGCCGGTATACACCAATAATCCAATGGCTGAGAGCGCGCTGCCCACAGCCAACCATTTAGTGACGCTGTAACTTTTATGCGTAAACCGTTTGACCTGCTGCGCCAGAAACCACAGCCCGAGAAACCCGGTGAACAACGGTAAAAACAGTGCCCCCCACGGCATCCATGACCACGGTGTCGGCCAGGCATAGAAATGCCAGACGCGCGCGGTCTGGTGCAGATCCGCGGTCAGCGCCAGCGGGGCGGTGATGGCACAGGTCAGGGCGATCAGCAGCGTCAGGTTTTCTAGCTGCGGCTGCGCTTTTTTACGCCAGTGGAGCACGCAGGCGAACAGCGCCGCGCAGGCGGCAATGCCAATGAAAAAGAAATACTGTACCGCCCAGGGCAACCAGCTTATTTCCTGCGGATGGGCCAGCACCTCTTCGATAATCAGTGAATGGGTCATTTAAACCTCCTGCCACAGAGCGGGTTGAGCACGTCCCATCAACGGGGTGACGAAGGCGTCATCTAGCCCCAGATAGAACACGTGAGGCGAGGTGCCGCTTTCCGGTTTCAGGACTTTGATGGTGTCATGGTGTTCGTGCAGCATGCGTGAAATCCGGCTGTGCGGATCGTTGATGTCGCCAATGATGCGCGCGCCGCCCACACAGGACTCCACGCAGGCCGGGAGCAGCCCGGCTTCCAGGCGGTGCACGCAAAATGTGCATTTGTCGGCGGTCTGCGTTTCATGGTTAATAAACCGAGCATCGTATGGGCAGGCTTGCACGCAGTAGGCGCAGCCCACACAGCGCGTATTGTCGACCACTACAATGCCATCTTCGCGCTGAAAGGTGGCCTGCACGGGACAAACGGGCACACAAGGTGGGTTATCGCAATGGTTACACAGGCGCGGCAGCAGCACGTTGGTGACGCTTTGCTGACCCTCAACCTGTACCTGATACTGGTTGACGTTGGTACGAAACGCGCCCTGAGGCGTCTGGTTTTCAATGGCGCAACTGACGGTACAGGCCTGACAGCCGATACACCGCCGCAGATCAATCAACATGGCGTAGCGATGCTGGCGCGACCCCTCGTGGCGTTCTGGCGAGAAGGGAAACTCGGCCTGAGCCAGGGGAACCAGGGATGCGCCTGCGGTCAGAACGCCCAGTTGCTGGAGAAACTGCCGTTTACTGCTGTCCATATTTTCTCCCGTCACAATGCAACAACGAAACATTGGTCACGCCGTTGGTTTGCGTGTGATGAATAAAGAATCTTGATGATTTACAGTGTAAAAATCGTGGCGGGGGGTACTCTATTGTGGTTAACCACATACCCGGCTTGTTGTTGATCTAAAACAACATAAATGACAGGGATAATGGCGTGAGATGTAAAGTAGTACATTGCCTGACGGTGCTGGCAGCGTTGTGGATGCTGAGCGGAGCGGCCTGGGCGCAGACATGGAACATTGGCGTCTTAGCCATGCGTGGGGAGGTCACCACACGTAATCACTGGCAGCCGCTGGAAAACCTGCTGAATCAGCAAATCGCCGGTGAACGGTTTCATATTCAACCGTTGGACCTGCATCAGATGCAAGATGCCGTGAACCGGGGAACCGTGCAGTTTGTGGTGACCAATCCGGCGCAGTTTGTGCAGTTAAACAACCGCGCAGCGCTACGCTGGCTGGCATCCTTACGCTCCACCCGCGGCGGAAAAGCGACCAGCAATGTGATTGGTAGTGCGATCCTGGTCAGGCGTGACGGAGAGATCGCGTCGGCACACGATCTGATCGGCAAAACGGTTGGGGCGATCGATGCCCAGGCATTTGGCGGCTATTTGCTGGGTTATAAAGCGCTTATCGATGCGGGATTGCGCCCGGAGCGCGATTTGCGACTGAGGTTCACGGGTTTTCCTGCCGATGCGTTAGTGTATTTATTGCGTGAGAAAGCCGTTCAGGCCGTGATTGTGCCGGTGTGTCTGCTGGAAAAAATGGATGAAGAAGGGCTGATCCATAAAGCCGATTTTAAGGTGGTGCTCAACCATCCGACGTCGATTCCCTGCCTGAGCAGCACGCCGCTTTATCCTGACTGGTCCTTCGCCGCACTGCCCGCAGTGAGTGATGAACTTGCCGATCGCGTCACCCGGGTTCTGTTTAATGCACCACAAGATGCGCCTTTTCGCTGGGGAGCTCCCGCCTCGACCCGCGAGGTCGAAACGTTACTACGTGACGTTCGTCAGCACCCGCAGCAGCGTCAACTGTGGCTGGATATCAAAAGCTGGTTTATCCAGCATCAACTGGTAATGGGGGCAGCAGCGGTGGTTCTGCTGTTGCTCACACTCAACTACATCTGGGTGATGCTGTTGGTCCGTCGTCGCGGCAGGCTGCTGGAGCGTAACAATGTGCTGTTGCGCAAGCAGGAGCAGGCACTGGAAACCGCGCGTCAGATGAGCGTCCTCGGCGAGATGACGTCCGGGTTTGCCCATGAACTTAACCAGCCGCTCTCGGCTATCCGTCACTATGCGCAAGGCTGCCTGATTCGCCTGCGCGGTCAGGATCAACAGCATCCGCTGTTACCTGCGCTTGAACAGATAGATGCTCAGGCACAGCGGGGGGCCGATACGTTGCGCAATCTGCGTCTGTGGGCCAGCCAGGCCCAGGGCAATCCAGTAATGACGGATGACTGGCAGGCGATCAACATCCGTGATGCTGTCCACCACGTGTGGCAATTATTGCGTATGACACAGCAATTCCCTGACGTCACGCTGCAAACGACGGTCAGCGCAAACTTAACGCTGACGCTGCCCAGCGTTCTGCTGGAACAAGTACTGGCAAATCTGGTGCTTAACGCCGCTCAGGCAGGGGCCAGCACGGTGTGGTTTACCGCTCAACATGAGGACGACGGTATCAGCATACAGGTACAGGATAACGCCGGGGGAATCGATGAAACTCAGCTTTATCAAGCGTTCCAACCGTTTATGACTACCCGCAAAGAAGGAATGGGGCTGGGATTGGTCATATGCCAACGCCTGGTTCGCTATGCCGGCGGCGAGATTAGCATCAACAATCAACAGGCTCCAGATGGTCGGGCGGGTGTCGCGGTAAGATTACATTTTAAGCCAACACAGAAAGGGGGCGATTGTGGCGATCATTCATCTGCTGGATGACGATGTAGCCGTCACCCAGGCCTGCGCATTTTTACTGGAAAGTCTGGGATACGAGGTCCGGTGCTGGCAGCACGGAGAAACCTTCCTGGCCGAGGTCAATCTGCATCAGGTCGGGGTTGTATTGCTGGATATGCGTATGCCGGGACTGGATGGACAAGGTGTACATGACGAGATGCTACGGCGCGGCAGCACGCTGGCGGTGGTCTTTCTTACCGGGCATGGCGATGTACCGATGGCGGTCGCGCAAATGAAACGTGGAGCGGTCGATTTTCTGCAAAAGCCGGTTTCTGCCGGACCACTTCAGGTCGCGTTGGAACATGCTCTGCAGGTTTCCATTACGGCATGCACGCGCCATGAGATTGTCGCTTGCTACCAACAGCTTACCCCAAAGGAACGCCAACTGGCCGGTCTGGTGGCACAAGGATTGATGAACCGGGAAATCGCAGATGCAATGAATATTGCGGTCCGTACCGTAGAGGTTCACCGGGCAAGAGTGATGGAAAAAATGCAGGCAGGGAGCCTGGCTGAGCTGGTTAACCGACTCCAGCAGGTTCTGTAGATTCATGACAGTTATTTGATTTTCATTGATTTTTTGTCTAATAAGCCAGACTGATATATGCTGTTGGTTTGAGCTAATGACGAGCAGGCAAATATGGGTAATCAGACCAAAGATGACGAACTGTACCGCGAGATGTGCAGAGTTGTTGGTAAAGTAGTACTGGAAATGCGCGATCTGGGACAAGAACCTAAGCATATCGTCATTGCCGGTGTACTGAGAACCACCCTCGCCAATCAGCGTGTGCAACGCAGTGAGTTAGAAAAACAGGCCATGGAGACGGTGATTAAAGCGTTAGCCGGTTAATCCTGAAAAGGGCGGTGGAGAAAGGCTACCGCCCTGTAATTCTGCCACGGTATTCTATCAATATATATAATTCATCTTTGAAAATAAAAAGTGCAGAAAATGTATTTGTCGTTATGTATTATATTATATATCGATTAAAACAAACGCTTATATTTGGAGGTGTAATCACAAATATTTGTAATGCAGATGAAATACTATTTCAACCTGCCTTAATGATAATAAATATCACTCCGCATTAATTATTCTCCTTCCCGTTTTTACTTGATAACGATCAAGGTTACAGGCTATGAATAACCACATTATTTATCCGCCTAACCCTAAAGGGTTATTCCTGTCTTGAGGGTAAAGATTCACTCCGTTTAACCACCGTCATTGATGCGATCAGGTTAGGGCAAAAATATCACGTGTTGTCGGCAACATCAGTGGCCCGATTTGGCCTGCCCGGCGCGTATAAACATGAGCACTGGATGTGTTGCTGCTACAGCGTTTGCGAAGAGGATGCGAAATAAATGAACCAGGTTGATCGTCCATTTTTAGATTGTGGTTTAACGCGACTTGAATTTCTACGGATATCAGGAAAAGGTCTGGCAGGGTTAACCATTGCCCCCGCACTGTTATCACTTTTTGGCTGTAAGCAGGAAGATGTCGATAGCGGCACTGTCGGGTTGATTAACACGCCGAAAGGAGTGCTGGTGACGCAACGCGCACGCTGCACAGGATGCCACCGCTGCGAAATTTCCTGTACGAATTATAACGATGGCGCCGTTGGCACCTTCTTTTCCCGTATCAAAATCCATCGCAACTTTTTCTTTGGTGACAACGGTGTCGGTTCCGGTGGCGGACTGTACGGCGATTTAAACTACACCGCCGATACCTGCCGCCAGTGCAAAGATCCGCAATGTATGGCTGTCTGCCCGATAGGCGCAATTACCTGGAAACAGGAAGACGGTTGTATTGCGGTGGATCACAAGCGCTGTATTGGCTGTAGCGCGTGTACCACGGCCTGTCCCTGGATGATGGCGACCGTGAATACCGAAACTAAAAAATCCTCGAAATGTGTGTTGTGTGGGGAATGCGCCAATGCTTGTCCGACTGGAGCATTAAAAATTATCGAATGGAAAGAGATTACCGTTTGATGGAAAGCAGGCTTGCCTGATACGCGCCATTAATTGCCAAAAAAATTGCCGCTATGTACAGAAATGCGGCCAGCAAAATGACGGGTATATCTATTAAACCTTCTAGCAAAGGAAAAAATGATGGCTAATGGTTGGACAGGTAATATTTTACGGGTCAATCTCACGACGGGTAATATCACCGTGGAAGATTCCAGTAAATTTAAAAAATTTGTCGGTGGGATGGGCTTTGGTTATAAAATTATGTACGACGAAGTCCCGCCAGGCACAAAACCTTTTGATGAAGGGAATAAACTGGTTTTCGCCACCGGTCCCCTCACTGGCTCGGGCGCACCCTGCAGTTCACGCGTCAATATCACCTCATTATCAACCTTTACCAAAGGTAATTTAGTCGTTGATGCCCATATGGGCGGCTTCTTTGCGGCACAAATGAAATTTGCCGGCTATGACGCGATTGTGATTGAAGGTAAGGCGGCATCGCCTGTCTGGATCAATATCAAAGACGACAAGGTCAGCATCGAAAAAGCCGACTTCCTGTGGGGCAAGGGTACACGCGCTACGACCGAAGAAATTTGTCGCATCACCAGCCCGGAAACCTGCGTCACCGCCATCGGTCAGGCGGGAGAAAATCTGGTACCTCTGTCCTGTATGATCAACAGCCGCAACCACAGCGGCGGTGCTGGCACCGGTGCGGTGATGGGCTCGAAGAACCTGAAGGCCATTGCGGTTGAAGGCACAAAAGGGGTCAACATCGCCGATCGCAAAGAGATGAAGCGGCTGAACGATTACATGATGACCGAGCTTATCGGCGCTAACAACAACCATGTGGTGCCGAGCACGCCACAGGCGTGGGCTGAATATTCATCGCCAAACTCACGCTGGACGGCGCGTAAAGGGCTGTTCTGGGGCGCGGCGGAAGGCGGCCCGATTGAAACGGGGGAAATCCCGCCAGGCAACCAAAATACCGTCGGCTTTCGTACCTACAAGTCGGTGTTCGATCTCGGACCGGCCGCAGAAAAATACACGGTCAAAATGAGCGGCTGTCACTCATGCCCGATTCGCTGTATGACCCAGCTCAACGTCCCGCGTGTTAAAGATTTTGGTGTACCGAGTACCGGTGGTAACACCTGCGTGGCGAACTTCGTGCACACCACGATTTTCCCGCACGGCCCGAAAGATTTTGACGAGAAAGATGATGGCCGCGTGGTGGGGAATCTGGTTGGCCTGAACCTGTTCGACGACTACGGTATCTGGTGTAACTACGGGCAATTGCACCGTGATTTCACCTACTGCTACGCCAAAGGCGTTTTTAAACGCGTGCTGCCGGCCGAAGAGTATGCCGAGATCCGTTGGGATCAGCTGGAAGCGGGCGATCCTAATTTTATTAAAGATTTCTACTACCGCCTGGCGCATCGCGTCGGTGAACTCAGCCACCTTGCAGATGGGTCATATGCCATTGCCGAACGCTGGAATTTAGGCGACGAGTACTGGGGCTATGCCAAAAACAAACTGTGGTCGCCGTTTGGTTTTCCTGTTCACCATGCTAACGAGGCCTCGGCACAGGTGGGGGCGATCACCAACTGCATGTTTAACCGTGACTGCATGGCGCACACCCACATCAACTTTATCGGCTCTGGTTTGCCGTTGAAATTACAGCGTGAAGTGGCGGGTGAGTTGTTTGGCTCACAGGATGCCTACGACGAAACCAAAAACTACACCCCAATCAACGCCGCCAAAATTAAATATGCCAAATGGACGCTGCTGAAGGTCTGTCTGCATAACGCCGTCACGCTGTGCAACTGGGTCTGGCCGATGACGGTGTCGCCGCTGAAGAGTCGAAACTATCGTGGGGATCTGGATCTGGAAGCGAAATTCTTCCAGGCGGTAACCGGTGATGAAACAACGCAGGCAAGCCTGGATCTCGCCGCCGAGCGTATTTTTACGTTGCACCGTGCCTATACAGTGAAACTGATGCAAACCAAAGACATGCGCAATGAGCACGATCTTATCTGCTCCTGGGTCTTCGACAAAGATCCTAAGATCCCGGTGTTTACCGAAGGGACCGACAAAATGGATCGGGAAGATATGCGCCAGTCATTGACGATGTTCTATCAGGAAATGGGCTGGGACCCGGAACTCGGCTGCCCAACGCGTGAAACCCTGAATCGCCTCGGTCTTGAGGATGTGGCAGCCGATCTGGCTGCGCAGAATCTGCTGCCGGCGTAAGGAACGCGAGATGACTAACGTGAGCGACGTTCTGGTCGCCGATGAGGAAGCGTGTATAGCGCTTCCTGATGAGGTGGATAGCCAAAAACGACAGTGGCTACAGGCGTTACACCCGGCCGTAGAGCACAGCAACACGCCGCAGGTCGAAGAGCCGGTGACGGCGGAGTCAATAATGGCGGATTTTATCCGCCAGCACTCTACGTCGGGCCAGTTGGTGGCGCGCGGTGTGTTTTTGCAGCCACCTTATTCAATGCCTGAAACAGACCTTACGCTGCTGCTGGACGCCATGCATGAGCAGGCGGGAAGTGCGGATATTACCTGCGTGCAGGGTGCGGAAGATGTGTATTTCTACTCGACGCAGACCATGACGGCTAACTATGCCGACATGTGCGTGCAGGTGGTGGAAAACGATATCTGCCGGGCGATCGCCGAGGCGGTGCGCTTTGACTGCCGAACGTATCCTCGCCCGTATAAGGTAGCCATGCTCGGACAGTCGCCGTATCACTTTGCACCTCAACAGATAGCCGCGGCGCTGACCGCCATGGAAACGCACCCGGATTACGCAGATATACGCGTTGTGGAAGCGTCGAATGCGGAACCTTATCTGTTTAGCGAGCGCTTTATGCGCTACGGCAAGGCGTACGGCCTGTGTGAATGGCTTGAGGTTGAGCAGTACCAGAACCCCTGAATTGATCAGGTAAATGTCATGGAACGTGTGGACGATCACTGTCACAGCATTAGAGGATAACCCGATGTCCTTCACCCGACGAAAATTTGTCATTGGCATGGGGACGGTGATTTTTTTCACCGGCCCAGGCCAAACCTTGTTAGCAAGTACCAAAAATACGCAAGCGGTTCGTTATGTCATGATTCATGATGAGTCATTGTGCAACGGCTGTAATATTTGTGCCCGAGCGTGCAGAAAAACCAACCATGTTCCAGCCCAGGGTAGCCGTTTGTCGATTGCCCATATTCCGGTGTCGGATAACGACAACGAAACCCTGTATCACTATTTCCGCCAGTCCTGCCAGCATTGTGACGATGCGCCCTGTATTGAGGTGTGTCCGACCGGTGCTTCCTGGCGCGATGAGAATGGGATTGTGCGGGTTGACGCCGCGCGTTGCATTGGCTGTAGCTACTGCATAGGGGCCTGTCCTTATCAGGTTCGCTATCTTAATCCGCAAACCAAAGTGGCCGACAAATGTGACTTCTGCGCCGAGTCACGTCTGGCAAAAGGCTTCCCGCCTATCTGCGTGAATGCGTGCCCGGAACATGCGCTGATATTTGGGCGCGAAGATAGTCCGCAGGTTCAGGCCTGGCTGCGCGAAAACAAGTTTTACGAGTATCAGCTGGCAGGCGCCGGGAAACCCCATCTGTATCGTCGGTTCGGTCAACATTTGATTAAAAAGGATAATGTATGAACGCGTCGCAGAATGCCGAACAGTTTCATGCGCAACTTGCGCAGTACGTCCCCTTGTTTAAGCCCGACTACTGGCCCGTCTGGCTGGTGGCTGCCGGGTTAATGCTGGTGGGGATGTGGCTGGTGCTGGCGCTACACGCCATGTTGCGCTTTCGCTCTGCCAATAAAGCGTCAGCCGGGCACGGTGAGAAAGTTTATCTGTACTCTAAGGCGGTCCGCCTGTGGCACTGGTCGAATGCGCTGCTGTTTTTACTGCTGCTGGGCAGTGGCCTGCTCAACCACTTTTCTGCCGTCAGCGCCCCGGTAATGAAAAGCCTGCATGCTGTGCACGAAATCTGTGGCTTCTTGCTGCTGGCGTGCTGGATTGGCTTTGTGCTGATCAACCTGATCGGTGGCAACGGGCATCACTATATGATTAAACGCCAGGGCTGGATTGGGCGGGCGCAACGACAGACGCGGTTTTATCTGTTTGGCATTATGCAGGGTGAGGCACACCCGTTCCCGGCATCCACGCGGTCTAAGTTCAACCCGTTACAGCAGGCGGCCTATGTCGGCGTAATGTACGGACTGTTACCGCTGTTGCTGATTTCTGGTTTGCTGTCGCTGTATCCGCAAGCGGTGGGCGATCTGTTCCCGGGTGTGCGTTACTGGTTGCTGCAGGCGCACTTTGCGCTGGCGATAGTGAGTCTGTTTTTCATTTTTGGACATCTTTATCTCTGCACCACGGGACGCACACCGGGCGAAACCTTCAGGTGCATGGTGGATGGCTATCATCGGCATTAAGCAATGATGATAACCTCTAGTGACTTACGGGCCTGGCGCGTCGGGCCCGTGTTGTACCGCTGGTTTCTGCGTTCGTTTCCGGACGGTGGCAGCTATGCGGATGTTCACCGTGCGCTTGAGCGAGAGGGTTTCGGCGACTGGGCGGACAGCCTCGTGGAATATGGCTGGTCTAAATGGTTGGATGAAGCACGTTTTGTGCAGCAGGATATTTTCGCGATGGCGCGTTTAGCCAGCCCGCAAACGGCAGACGACAATGGCAGACAGCTGGCGAGTGCAACGGACAGCGACAGCCTTGGCAGTGCAGGTGATAACGTCAAAATCGCCAGCGCCGGGTACGCCGCACAGATTGCCAGCGCGGGGTACAGCGCCCGCATTGGCAGCGTGGGGTACAATACGCATGTCGGCAGCTCCGGCAATCGCAGCAGAATTGCGGTTGCGGGAAATTCCACGCGCGTCAGCAGCGTGGGAAACGGCACGCGCATCGCCAGTACCGGCATGCGTGTGCGTATCAGTTCGTTGGGCGAGCGCAGCCGTATTGCCAGCAGCGGCGATCTCACGCAGATCGCCAGCTTTGGCCCTGAGTCAAAGATTGCTAACTGTGCTGACAATGTGCACATTATTGCCAGCGGTGAAAATGCGGTCGTTGCCAGTACCGGCGAGGTCGATTCAATCATTCTCGGCCCCGGTGGATGTGCCGCGCTTGCCTATCACGACGGGGAGAGAATGCGGTTTGCCGTTGCCATCGAGGGTGAGAATAATATCCGTGCCGGTGTGAAATACCGGCTCAACGACGACCACCAGTTCGTGGCCTGTTGAGCCGTGGCATTATTTTAGCGCGAACCGATGCCGGGCGACTTTCTCCAGCCCAAAACACAGCAGGTAGTAAACCAGTCCGGTAAAGACAAAAATCGCAGCCGGGTAAATCTGCACGCGGCTGTTCACCTGACCGGCAACCGTCGTCAGTTCAGGGACGTTGACGATAAACGCCAGCGACGTATCTTTTAGTAACCCAATAAAAATCCCCGTCAGCGATGGCAGAATATTACGCAGCACCTGTGGCAGTAAAATCAGCCACAACGTCTGAAACGGGCGAAATCCTTGAGCCACTGACGCCTCATACTGACCGCCAGGCAGCGCGTTTAAGCCCGCATACACGGAGTGCATCACCGAGGCGGCGGTAAACCAGGCTAGCGCCAGCGTGACGGTCGCCGCCCCTGGCAGATCGCTGCCTGTCAGCATGGGCAGCAGGTACCACATCCAGAAAATGACAAAAATGAGCGGAATGCCGCGAATAAACTCCGCCCAGACAAACAGTCCCTTGCGCACCAGGCCCGGGAACCGCCACGCGCAGCAGGCGAGGAGAATCCCGGCGGGCAGCGCCAGCACCGCAGCGCCAATTGCCATCAGTAACGTGAGCAGAACTCCCCCCGGCTGTCCCTGTGCCGCGCGTCCCCACAGGAGATAGTCCAGATTGTCGGTAATCACCGAAATATTAGCGATCATGCTGTGGACTCCGGATGCTCAAGATGTGGGTTTTTACCGCAGATCGCTTTGCCGGTACGGGCCGAGGGCCAAGTCGCGTGAGTAGCATTCCCAGCACAAGCCCAGTGAGCAGATACAGCCCGGTGCCGACGGCAAACGCTTCCAGTGCGTGGGCGTTATAACTCTCGATTTGCCGAACCTGGTAGGTCAGTTCAGCGAAACCAATACCGCTGGCAAGCGATGAGAGCTTCATTAAATTGAGATACTGCCCGACGATTGGCTGCCAGGCGTTCGCCAGGCCCTGAGGCAACAGAATATGCCGAAAGGCCGCCCAGGAAGAAAAACCCTGCGCCACGGCGGCTTCCCGCTGCCCGCTGGACACCGCCTGTAAACCGGAGGCGATTTCCTCCACCAAAAAAGCTGACGTAAAAATCCCCAGCCCCCAGGCCGAACAGAGAAACTCCGGCGTTAACCACCAGACCTCTCCCGGCAGAATGGACCACGGGTGCTCAGCATTGATGAAGGTAATTACCCCCCGGGGAAGCAGATTCCATGCGGCGAAATACCAGAACATCAGTTGTACCAGTAACGGCGTGTTGCGAAAAACTGAAACCCACACGCTGACCATGCCACCGGCGATGCGATTACTCGAAAGGCGCAGGCCGAGCAGTAAGATGGCCAGCAATGTGGCGAGTACGATCCCCGCCAGTGTCACCCATAGCGTGGTCAGAAAACCTGACATTATCCATTGCAGAGGTTGCCCGCTCAGCACTCCCTGCCAGTCCATTGCGTGCATTATAACGATGACTCCTGATGTAACGGGTCGAGAACTTTTTTCAGGAAGCGTCGGGTCCTTGGGTGCTGTGGGCGGGTAAAGAACGCCTCGGGGGGCGCCACTTCGAGAATGTCGCCGCCATCAATGAAAACCACCCGATCGGCAATCTCGCGGGCGAAATGCATTTCGTGAGTGACGATAATCATCGTGATGCCACTATGGGCGAGGTTTTTCATCACCAGCAGCACTTCGCCGATCATTTCGGGATCCAGCGCGGAAGTGGGTTCATCAAACAGGATGATTTGTGGGGAGGAGGCCAGGGCGCGGGCGATGGCAACGCGCTGTTGCTGACCGCCGGAAAGCTGTGCTGCGTAGGCCTCGGCTTTGTCAGCCAGTCCGACCTGTTCCAGCAGCTCAAGTGCGCGTCGTTTCGCCTCCGTTTTATTCCAGCCGTGAACATATTCCAGCGCCAGCGAGATGTTCTGCTGCGCCGTCAGATGTGCGTAAAGATTGAACTGCTGGAACACAAAACCAATGCGACTGCGTAACTGACGTAAGGTCGCGCCGCGCAGCTGGCCGATCGGGTGGTCATCAATGAAAATATCGCCCCCGCTAAGTGATTCAAGCTGATTGATCAGGCGAATAAGCGTAGATTTCCCTGAGCCGGAAGGGCCCAGAATGGTGACCACTTAACCGGGCTCCACGGTCAGGTTAACGTCATTTAACACCACCTGCGCGTCATACTGTTTATGCACATTGCGCAGCTCGACCCGCGCCTGACGCAACTGCGTAAAATCCGCAGCTGGCGCTGCGGAGCGAGGAAACAGACCTGAGAGCATATTACTTCGCTTCTATTTTAAAGGCGCGGGGCTGGGGATTTTTGGTTTCAGGCCCAAACCAGACATCGTAGATTTTGGCCGCCTGACCGGTCGACTCAAGTTTCAGCAGTTCGTCGTTTACCGCGTTTAACAGCGCCGTTTCGCCTTTTTTCACCCCTACGCCGATCTCTTCTTTACTCAGTAGGTCAGGTAAAATTTTGAAATCTGCTTTATCCGGTGCGCCACCTAACAGGCCCGCCAGAATAGTACTGTCCTGGGTGATGGCCTGAACATTGCCATTGCGCAGTGCGGTCAGCGCCAGCGGAATATCGTCGTAGGCCAGCACGCGTGACTGTGGGAAGCGCTGATGTAGCGCCTGTTCACCGGTAGTGCCTTTCACCGCGCCGATGCGTGCCTTGCTGTAATCATCAAGCTTGTCCGGGGATTTTGCGGGCACCAGGAACTGCTGTCCGGTGACAAAATAGGGGACCGAAAAGTCGATGACCTGCGCCCGCTCCGGCGTAATCGTAATATCCGCAACGATTAAATCGGCCTTACCGGATTGCAACAGCGGAATGCGGTTGGCCGGATTGGTTGCCACCAGTTCCAGTTTTACACCGAGTGATTTTGCCAGCGCTTCGGCAAAGTCCACGTCGTAGCCGACAATTTTATGTGTTTTCGCATCAACAGAGCCAAACGGTGGGTTAGCGTCGAACGTTGCGACTTTCACCACGCCTGCAGCTTTGATATCGGCCAGTTGATCGGCCTGAGCCTGCGAAGCCATCATGCCCGACGCGGACAATATGCTAAGTGCCAGGATTGATTTTTTAGCGCGCTGAATTTTCGTTGCCATCATTATATGAAATCCCTGTAGTTATTGGTTTGTGCTATTAACGCTCCCATAACTTATCGATGGCGCAAAATAAGGGTGATGCTGCCAACTTACTGATTTAGTG
>NZ_SZWP01000074.1:0-9938 GCF_005280825.1 Citrobacter sp. wls829 | reverse complement strand
GAGAGTAGGGAACTGCCAGGCATCAAATTTAGTGTGCTGATATGGCTCAGTTGGTAGAGCGCACCCTTGGTAAGGGTGAGGTCCCCAGTTCGACTCTGGGTATCAGCACCAGTTTTTAGGTTAATGTTCGGCACGTAGAAAAGAATTTGTCTGGCGGCTGTAGCGCGGTGGTCCCACCTGACCCCATGCCGAACTCAGAAGTGAAACGCCGTAGCGCCGATGGTAGTGTGGGGTCTCCCCATGCGAGAGTAGGGAACTGCCAGACATCAAATAAGTGAAAAGGCCATCCGAAAGGATGGCCTTTTTGCGTTATGTGTACTCAGAAAAGGCCAGATGACGGTGTCAACGCCCTATCCGACCTTTAGGATTGGTACCGTTATTGGTCTGATAAATGTAGTGCCGTTATATGCAAGTGGATGATAATATTAATGTATTACCTGCGATAAAAACGCTCGCGTACGTTCAGAACGTGGATTGGCAAAAAACTCATCCGGGGGGGCCTGTTCCACTATTTCACCTAGATCCATAAAAATCACTCTGTCGGCTACCGTGCGTGCAAAGCCCATTTCATGGGTGACACACAACATCGTCATTCCTGATTGCGCCAGGCCAATCATAGTATCCAGTACTTCTTTCACCATTTCAGGATCCAGCGCCGAGGTGGGTTCGTCAAACAACATAATTTTGGGTTTCATACACAGCGAGCGCGCAATAGCCACACGCTGCTGTTGTCCTCCGGAGATTTGTCCCGGGAATTTATGCGCATGTTCCGCAATACGAACCCGTTCAAGATAGTGCATGGCCAGAACCTCAGCCTCTTTCTTTGGCATCTTGTGGACCCAAATAGGGGCCAATGTGCAGTTTTGCAAGACCGTCAAATGCGGAAAGAGATTAAAGTGCTGAAAGACCATACCGACTTCTTGCCTGACACGCTCAATATTGCGGATGTCTTCGTTGAGTTCAATCCCATCCACCACAATGCGTCCTTGCTGATGCTCTTCCAGATGATTAATACAGCGGATGGTTGTCGATTTACCAGAGCCAGAAGGCCCACATAATACGATGCGCTCCCCCTGTTTTACCTTCAGGTTAATATTCTTAAGAACATGAAACTGCCCATACCACTTGTTGACGTTTTCCAGCGTAATCATCGCGTCGGTAGACGGCATTAATAATTGGCTCATAAATTCCTCAGTGCGGTGTACGCCCGGTGTTAAAACGTTTTTCCAGATGCTGGCTGTAACGAGACATGCTGAAACAGAAAATCCAGTAAATCAGTGCGGCAAAAACGTAGCCTTCTGTCGACATCCCCAGCCAGGCGGGATCGACGGTTGCTTGTTGTACGCTACTAAAAAGATCAAACAGACCTATGATGATGACCAGGCTGGTATCTTTGAACAGCGCGATAATCGTGTTGACCAGGCCGGGAATAACCAACTTAAGCGCTTGGGGAAGAATAACCAGTCCCTGCGTCTTCCAGTATCCTAGTGCCAGTGACTCGGCGGCTTCATACTGCCCCTTTGGTAAGGCTTGTAATCCTCCGCGCACCACCTCCGCGACATAGGCAGACTGGAAAAGGATCACCCCAACCAGCGCGCGAATTAGTTTGTCGATGCTGGTACCTTCCGACATAAACAATGGCAGCATCACTGAGGACATAAACAGCACGGTGATCAACGGTACTCCACGCCAGAACTCAATGAAAATAACGGATAAAATCCGCACGACGGGCATATGAGAACGACGACCTAATGCCAGTAAAATTCCCCATGGAAGTGCACCGGCAATACCGACGGAGGCGATAATCAAGGTTAGCGTTAATCCTCCCCACTGCCGGGTTTCGACACGTTCGAGACCGACAAAACCACCGTACATCAGCCACCAGACCACAATGGGGTAAACCACTGCCCAGACGGCGATATAGCGACCACGGTGGGACATGGCTTTCCAGAACATCGGGGCGATAGAAAGCAGACCGATAACCAGGGCCAGATTTACTCGCCAACGCTGATCGTGTGGATAGAGTCCATACATAAATTGGCCAAAGCGTTCATGGATGAACACCCAGCAGGCTCCTGCTTTCGTACAATCTGCCCGGGTAGATCCTACCCAGTTCGCCTGTAGAAATGCCCAGTTCAATAGAGGGGGAATAAACGCCCACATTAACCACACGCACAACAGCGTGAGCAGGCTATTTGACCAACTAGAGAACAGGTTCTTGCGTACCCACAAAATAACGCGTCCTGCGTGATTACTGTTCTGGCGCGTGGGGTGAGACAGCAGTGCTTTTGTCATCATGGCTCCTTAGCGCTCAATCAGTGCTATCCGACGGTTATAAATATTCATCAACAGAGAAATGCTCAGGCTGATGATCAGATACACCGACATGGTAATGGCAATGGTTTCAATGGCCTGTCCTGTTTGGTTAAGTACGGTCCCAGCAAACAGTGAAACCATATCCGGGTAGCCGATGGCTGCAGCCAGGGAGGAGTTTTTTACGATATTCAGGTACTGGCTGGTCAGCGGGGGAATGATGACGCGCAGCGCCTGCGGGATAATAACCTGGCGAAGGGTTACCGGATTTGGCAGCCCCAGTGAGCGTGCTGCCTCGTGCTGACCATAAGGCACGGCCTGAATACCTGCGCGAATAATTTCTGCAATAAATGCGGAGGTATACACCGAAAGTGCCAGCGTTAGCGCAGCCAGTTCTGGTATAAGCACCATGCCGCCACGGAAGTTAAAGCCGCGTAGTTCAGGCACATCCCAGTGTAGCGCTGCGCCAAAAATCCACTGTGAAAGCATCGGTAAAAAAGCGAACAGCGCCAGGGCCGTAGGCCAGGTCCGTCGTAACTGACCTGTTTTAGTCTGATGCATTTTATTAAAGCGAAATAACCCAATGGAGATGATGGCAGCAATCAGGGCGGCAGCGCAAAAGGCAACAAGACCCTCTGCCATTTGTGGTGCCGGAATATAGAGCCCGCGGTTGCTCAGGAATGCGATATCCAATGCGTTAACAGCCTGGCGTGGGCCAGGTAAATTACGTAACACAGCAAAATACCAGAAGAAGATTTGTAGCAGCGGGGGAATATTGCGGAACGTTTCGATATAAATCGTTGAGAGCTTGCGCAGTAACCAGTTATCCGACAACCGCGCCAGTCCGAGAAAAAAACCGAGAAATGACGCGAAAACAATGCACAGCGCTGAGACTAACAGTGTATTAAGCAGACCGACCAGAAAGACGCGGCCATAGGTATCGCCCTGCTCGTAATCAATCAGATGCTGAACAATGCCAAATCCGGCACTGCGATCGAGAAAAGAAAACCCCGAGGTAATACCGCGGCTGCTCAGGTTATTAATCGTGTTATGAATGAGGTAGACCGCCATGCTGGCGACCGCAATGACGGCGAGTATTTGAAATAACCAGGCGCGGACCGCAGGGTTAGAAAAGGAGAATGATCCTTTTACGCTTGAGCGGCGATGGGGCATAAGAAAACCTCGGTAACTGTGACTCTGGGCTGAGCGCCGCAGCTGCGGCGCCCGTTACATCGCTACGGATTAACGCACCGGCGGTGCGTATTGGATGCCGCCGTTATTCCAGAGGTTGTTCTGTCCGCGTTTGATCTTCAGCGGGCTTTCCGATCCCACGTTACGTTCAAAGATCTCCGCGTAATTTCCTACCTGCTTAATAATATGGTAAGCCCATTTGTTATCGAGCTTCAGATCTTTGCCGTAGTCACCTTCTTTGCCTAGCAGGTGAGCCATATCCGGTGTTGCCGGGTTAGCTGCTTTTTCATCAACGTTTTTCGAGTTAACACCCATCTCTTCAGCGTTCAGCATGGCGAACAGGGTCCAGCGAACAATGGAAAACCACTCGTCATCTCCACGGCGGACGACAGGTCCCAGCGGCTCTTTGGAGATAACTTCAGGCAGGACGATCCATTCTGCAGGATTGCTTAGCTTGATTCGCAGGGCATACAGCTGAGACTGGTCGGAGGCAAGCGTATCGCAGCGACCAGATTCCAGTGCCTTGGCGGATTCGTCCGATCGGTCAAAGGTGACGGGGGTGTACTTCATGTTGTTGGCCTTAAAGTAATCGGCCACGTTCAGTTCGGTATCTGTACCTGCCTGAATACACACCGTTGCGCCATCCAGTTCTTTAGCGCTCTTCAGACCAGCTTTATTGTGGGTGAGAAAACCAATGCCATCGTAATACGTTACACCAGTAAAGGACATGCCCATACCAGCATCACGAGAAGAGGTCCAGGTGGTGTTACGTGAGAGAAGATCGACTTCGCCGGACTGTAACGCTGTGAAGCGTTCTTTGGCGGTGAGTGGGGTATATTTTACTTTTGTATCATCACCGAATACGGCAGAGGCAACACCGCGGCAAACATCGACATCAATACCCGAAAATTTACCGTTCGCATCGGCGTAAGAAAAACCAGGCAAACCATCACTGATACCACATTGTACAAATCCTTTTTTCTTTACGGCATCAAGCGTTGCGCCGGCATGTGCCTGATTTGCAATCGCAAGCATCACGCCGGCCGCAGCCAGGCTGGCTATTATCATCTTTTTCATAGAGCATCCTGTGTGGAGGAATTATTGTTATGGAGACGTTTTGAAAACGTCTTTTACCTGTCTGTGGCTTTGGCCATACTCTTCTAAGCAAAGGTAGTGCCAGTTTTTTGCGACCGAATATTCGACGCAATATGCAGAGTGTAGACAGGAAAAAATAAATGCAGCGCCCTGAAGTGGTGCAAAATTGAAACGTAAGCCACATTTCGGCGCAAAAAATTTAAAATTCAGACAGGACGCAGGATAACGATTTCGGGCGGTAATATTGATGACGTGAGAATAACGATAGGAGGACATGTTGTTACGAAGAATACAAAAAATGCTAATTTCACATCGCGGATATGTGAGTGGAATCTATAATAATCTTATTCTATGATTGATGTCTTACACCAACCTTTTGTCTTATATGATAATTATCATTCTGATTAAAAGCGCGGCAGGTACCGCGCTTTTAAGAGGATTCATTTGGTTAGGGCAACGATCCCAAGTGTTAGGCCGGCAATGGCAGCTGCACCACCGGCGATTGCACCTGCTGTTTCCCAGTTATCCTGCGTGGTGCCTTTCATACAGGTATTGGTATGAACCAGGCGGCCCTGATCGTCATAGACAGGTACGCAAGGAGAATCGTGTGCACAGCCTGCCAGTAATGCTGTCAGCAATGCAACGGAAATTAATCTTTTCATGGTGTTACCTCTAAAATAAACGTTTCGCTAATAAAGCAAAGACAAACGCAAAGCCATCTGCGAAATCGAAAGCTATTTTACCACCTCTTAAAAAAAGACTGACATGAGGAATAATCTCAATTCGTGTGGTTTGTAAACATAATGAATAAAGCAGATAGCAATAAATGCTTTTTTCTGAGGGGTGAGAAAAAATAAATGGCTATCTTATTAATAAATAAAGATCTCAATATCCGGTAAAAAGGCGTCCGTAGACGCCTTTATTTTACAAATTAATCATTGTGTCGACTAAAACGTCGTCTAACGACAACAAAGAAGACAGGAACGAAGAAGATAGCGAGCAATGTGGCGGTGAGCATTCCCCCCATCACACCGGTACCAACCGCATTTTGTGCGCCACTACCTGCGCCGCGACTGATTACCAACGGCATAACCCCCAGAATAAAGGCCAGCGAAGTCATCAGGATTGGGCGAAGACGCATGCGGGAGGCTTCCAGCGTCGCTTCAATCAAGCCTTTACCCTCTTTATCCATCAGGTCTTTGGCAAATTCCACAATCAGTATGGCGTTTTTGGCAGAGAGACCGATGGTGGTAAGCAGGCCGACCTGGAAGTACACATCGTTATTCATTCCGCGTAGCGACGCGGCCAGTAGCGCGCCCACAACACCCAGTGGAACCACGAGCATGACGGAGAAGGGGATCGACCAACTCTCATACAGTGCGGCAAGGCAAAGGAAGACAACGATTAACGAGATGGCATACAACGCAGGTGCCTGGTTACCTGACAGGCGTTCCTGGTAAGACATACCGGTCCAGTCATGACCGATACCGGTTGGCAGTTTTTCTGCCAGGCTTTCCATCATCGCCATGGCTTCACCGGTACTTCTACCCGGTGCGGCTTCTCCCAGTAGCTCCATTGATGGCATACCGTTGTAACGTTCCAGCCGCGGTGAACCATAGACCCATTGCGAAGAGCTAAATGTTGAGAATGGCACCATTTCGCCATTGGCGCTGCGGACATAGAGATTATTGATGTCTTCCGGCAACATACGGAATTTTGCATCAGCCTGGACGTACACTTTTTTCACGCGGCCGCGGTCAATGAAGTCATTGACGTAGTAGCCGCCCAGTGCAGCGGAAATGGTTTCGTTAATATCAGATAGCGAAACACCCAGCGCCTGCGCTTTTTCCTGATCGACATCCAGCTTGAACTGTGCTGTATCTTCCAGGCCATTAGGGCGTACACGAACCAGCAGGTCCGGGTGTTGGGCGACCATCCCCATCAACTGATTACGTGCCTGGGTTAACGCCGTGTGTCCCAGTCCTCCCTGGTCAATCAGCTCAAAGTCAAAGCCAGTTGCCGTGCCCAATTCAACAATGGCGGGCATGTTGAAGGGGAATACCAGGCCATCACGAATCTGGCTAAAGGCGCGGGTTGCACGGGCAATAATCGATTCAACGTTATTTTCCGTTCCGCTACGCTCTTCCCAGGGCTTGAGGCTGACAAACGCCATCCCTGAGTTTTGCCCTTGTCCGCTGAAGCTAAAGCCGTTAACCGTAAAGACGCTTTCAACGTTGGCTTTCTCCGTGTTCAGGTAGTAGTGGGTGACCTGATCCAGCACCTTTTGGGTACGTTCTTGTGTTGCGCCAGCCGGAAGTTGAATCATGGTCAGGAATACGCCCTGATCTTCTTCCGGCAGGAAGGAGGTGGGTAGGCGCATAAACAGCACCGCCATTCCCACAACGATGATCAGATAGACGACCAGATAACGTCCGGTTTTACGAATAATGCCACTGACGCTATTGGTATAGTGGTTGACGCTGTGATCGAATTTGGCATTAAACCAGCCGAAGAAGCCGCTCTTTTTCTCGTGGTGCTCTGCTGACACCGGTTTGAGCAATGTGGCACAGAGCGCAGGGGTCAAAATCAATGCGACCAGTACCGAAAGTGCCATGGCAGAAACGATGGTGATTGAGAACTGGCGGTAAATTGCCCCGGTGGAACCACCAAAGAAGGCCATCGGGATAAACACCGCAGACAGCACCATGGCGATACCCACCAACGCCCCCTGAATCTGCGACATGGATTTCTCCGTCGCCTCTTTGGGGGGAGATTTTCTTCTATCATCACGCGTTCAACGTTCTCGACCACCACTATCGCATCATCGACCAACAGGCCGATGGCGAGTACCATCCCGAACATCGTCAGGGTGTTTATCGAGTAGCCAAACGCTGCCAGTACGGCAAAGGTACCCAGTAATACGACGGGCACGGCGATGGTTGGAATGAGCGTGGCGCGGATGTTTTGCAGAAACAGGTACATCACGAGGAACACCAACACGATCGCTTCGAACAGTGTTTTCACTACCTCATGAATAGAGATGGTGACGAACGGCGTGGTGTCATATGGGTAAACAACCTTCATTCCCTGCGGGAAGAACGGTTGCAGTTCGACCAATTTAGCTTTAATTGCGTTGGCGGTATCCAGCGCGTTAGCACCGGTAGCCAGCTTGATACCAAGGCCGGATGCCGGTTTACCGTTAATACGGGCAACGACGTTGTAGTTTTCTCCACCTAACTCAATGCGCGCCACATCCTTCAAGTGAACAACAGAGCCATCACTGTTCACGCGTAATGTCACTTTGCCGAACTCTTGTGGATCTTTCAGGCGTGTTTGCGCAATTATCGAAGCGTTAAGCTGCTGATTAGGTAATGCAGGTGTCCCGCCTAACTGGCCTGCGGCTATCTGATCGTTTTGCACCTTCAACTGGTTAATGACATCAACCGGTGTGAGCTGGTATTTGTTCAATAAATTCGCATCCAGCCAGATACGCATGGCGTACTGTGCACCAAACAGCTGCACGTCGCCCACGCCGTTTAAACGACTGATGGAGTCTTTAATGTTTGAGGCGACATAGTCCGAGATGTCATCTTGCGTGGTCTGTGGATTGTCAGAAACAAAGCCCGCGACCATCAAAAAGCTGCTGCTTGATTTCTCAACGCCGATACCCTGCTGCTGGACTTCCTGTGGCAGTAATGGGGTCGCGAGCTGCAGTTTGTTTTGTACCTGTACCTGAGCAATATCAGGATCGGTGCCGGACTGGAACGTCAGCGTGATAGTCACGCTGCCAGCTGAGTCGCTAGTGGATGACATATACATCAGGTTATCGATACCGTTCATGTTTTGTTCGATAACCTGTGTGACCGTGTCCTGCACGGTTTGCGCATCCGCACCTGGGTAGGTTGCGGAAATCGCAACGGCAGGAGGGGCAATAGTAGGATATTGCGCCACGGGCAGCTGCATGATTGCCAGCGCACCCGCCATCATCAAAATGATGGCCAGTACCCAGGCAAAGATAGGACGCCTAATAAAAAAGTTTGCCATGTCCTGTTACCTTATTGCGCCGCAGTCGCTGCAGGGACATCGGTGGTGGCTTTAACCTGCACGCCAGGGCGCGCTTTCTGTAAACCACTTACGATGACTTTGTCACCCGACTGTAAGCCTTCGCTAATCAGCCACTTGTCGCCAATAGCTTGCACGGCGACGACTGGGCGAGTTTCAGCCTGGCTCTTGTCGTTAACGACCATCACGGTGGCATCGCCGCGCGGCGTACGCGTCACGCCCTGCTGTGGAACGAGGATGGCATTGGGTTGAACGCCTTCATCAACGCGTGCGCGCACAAACATACCGGGTAGCAGAGTGTGCTGCGGGTTAGGGAATACGGCTCGGAGAGTGATTGACCCAGTGCTTTCATCAACCGTCACGTCAGAAAATTGCAACGTGCCTTTCAGCGGGTATGACTGGCCATTTTCCATCACCAGTTCGACGGTGCTGCTGGTGTTGTCTTTATGCAGACTGCCTTGTGCAATAGACTGTTTGAGACGCATAAAGTCGTTACTGGACTGCGTCACATCGACGTAAATCGGATCGAGCTGTTGCACGGTAGCGAGCGCTGTAGCCTGACCATTAGTGACCAGCGCGCCCTCGGTGACGCTAGATTTACCGATGCGTCCGCTAATCGGTGATGTCACTTTGGTGTAGGCAAGGTTAATACGCGCGCTTTCGACAGCCGCTTTGGCGGCAATAACGGAGGCATCGGCCTGACGTGCGTCAGCAATGGCCTGATCGTATTCTTGCTGGCTGATATATTTTGTTCCGACCAGTGGAACATAGCGTTTTACCGTTAAGTGCGCGATTGCTGCCGCGGCTTCGCTTTTTGCCAGTTCACCTTTAGCGCTGTCATAGTCAGCCTGATAGGTCGCGGGATCGATCTGGTAAAGCGACTGGCCAGCTTCAACATCACTGCCTTCGGTGAAATTCCGTTTAAGTACAATCCCGCTGACCTGAGGGCGTACTTCTGCAATGCGAAATGCGCTTGTACGCCCCGGTAATTCGGTCGTCACGGCTAAGGGGGCTGACTCAACAACATGGACTGTCACCTGTGGCTCGGTGGGATGTGCCTGTGTTTCTCCTTGATCGTTACAGCCGGCGAGTAATGCAGCGGAGATGATGATGAATGAGGGCAGGAGCGAGAACCTGGCAGTTTTCGTCATTTCTATTCCTTAAAGAACCGAAGGCTCGTTATTTACCGGAGTAATGGCAGGTGATAACGCGCACAAATAAAAAATAATAGTTAGCTATCCTACAAATAATTAGGGAAGGTGCGAATAAGCAGGTCA
>NZ_SZWP01000083.1:0-11882 GCF_005280825.1 Citrobacter sp. wls829 | reverse complement strand
TATCAGGAACTTGTTCGCACCTTCCCTAGCTTGTTCGCTCTTTTGTGTTTATTTATGCAACTGTGTACTGATGAATAAGTGATATGGCTACGACTCGTGTAGGCCTGCCTACGGCTGAGTACCCGTAACGTCAATGTAACTCGAATTATTTAGTTTTTATTCTGCTTATCCCGTTAGTTATGAAACAGAACGCATGCCTCAACGCGTTAATCTAATCACTGGCTGGCATTCAGGCGTGCGGGCACAACCACATCACTCTGATGAAAGCATTCCGTTCCTGTAAGAAATAAGCTTGGCTGATTTAATACTATACAGTTTTTGGACTGGATCAGCTAACATCATATATATGTATAAATGGATGTTCCCCAAGATTTTCCGGCCATGTTACTGCTCGGAGCCGGTTGATTGTGTCGCAGGGACGGTGAGTTTTTATTTGCCACGAAGCAACACTTTTAGGCGTAGCAATCTGCTTTTTAGATCTTTTTTACCGTACATTTTGAACAAATAAAACCATCTGTTTTTTCCAAGGTAGTTTAGCTTTGTCAACTCCGGGTTTAAGTAATGGCACATGATGAAAATCCCTTGATCATCATCAACTATTTTATTTCTAAGGGTCTTTATTTGGCAGCGGCGTACCAGTTTATAAAACGCTTGCCATTTTTCTTGTGTCGCAACGATGGCACCGCCAATAATATAAGAGCGATTATTGATCATGTGTTCAAAAACATGATCAATGGATTTGGGGTTTAGACCACGTTTAACTGTGAATAAATTTACTTTACGTTTATCAAATGGATAATTCCATAAGGATAAACCGTTTGTGACTTCCGGGTTACGGCAATAGCCGAAATCAATCCAGGCAACCATCTCATTGTTAACAAGATTCATCTCTAACGCTTTGTTTATGAAATAAGCTTTCAGGTTACACACCAGCACGTACTCAGCGGACCAATATTCAGGGTTTATTAGCTGGCGCGTTTCAAGTCTGTTTCTGAAAGCATCATCTTTTTGGATGTCGTGAATTTTTTGCCGAATTGCAGTGAACTTAGTGTTAATGTCAAAGGTAACAACTGTGGTTTTTTTACCCGCTCTAATTTTTTCAATTTCTGGTTTAAGGTCGTAAGAGGTAAAAATGATCATTTCGTTATCCAGAGTGGATAAGTTTTTAAAATAATCAATGTAAGTTTCAGGCGTTCTCTCTAAATGTGGCGAGAAACCTTTATTGGCTGTCCAGTTACCTCGTCCAATATCAAAAAATGCTGTAACGATAGTTATCGATGAATCCATTTCCGTCAACCTGCGTACTTTGTACTTATCCAGTAGGTAATTATATAAAAATAATAAGTCTGACATTTTTAGACACAGTTTATCAGTCCCCACGCCAAACAGGAAGTTGAAATCCATACAGTAAGTGATACGCAGTGTTGATCTAAAATTCTGGTAGTTGACAGCAGTGAATATATTCTGTGATTTTACGGACTGTTTGCAGGTGCAGAGACAACATCAGAAAGAGGCCGGGCGATTCGTTATAGCCCGGCCTGTAGGTGAAAAACCAATTAGAACTGGTAGTTTAACGATACCCAGTAGTTGCGACCCGGATTGACGTATCCGGTTGTGGATTGTGCGGTCTGGAAGTAGTCGCCCGCGTAGGTGCTGCTGCGGCCAACCTGATACAGAGTGACGTCGCTAAAGTCTTTATCTAACACGTTATTTATCGCCGTATTCAGCGTCAGTTCTTTGGTCAGCTTATAGGACATGCCCATATCGAGAACGGTCCAGGCTTTTAAATTGGCCCCTTTATCATCGTACACGGCTTTTTGGACTGCACTAAGGTTGTCATAGTTTTCGGTAAAGCGTGGGGCTTTACCACGATAGCGTGCGCTTAACCAGGCATTCATATCTTCGGTTGCCTGCCAGTTCAAACGGGCGTTAGCCATATGTTTGGGGGTATAGCTCAGCGGTGCGCCTTTGTTTTCGCCATCTTTTTGTTTGCTCTGCGTATAGGTGTAGTTGAGCGATAAGCTCAGCACGTCAGACCAAAGCGGGAAGGTGCTGGCGAATTCAACGCCATCCGTTCTCGCCTTGCCGCTGTTGGTATAGCTGTTGGTATTGTCATCGATGGAATACGAGACAATTTTATTTTTGTATTCGGTGTAGAAGCCAGTAACGTTGGCGTTCAGCCCCGCGTCGTTCTCATAGTACAACCCGGTTTCATAGCTGGTGCTTTCTTCGGGTTTAAGGTCGGGGTTGCCGACCGTATTGACGGTTCCCTGAGCAGTCACACCGCTGATGCCGTTGTGCAACTGGCTGAGTGACGGGGCTTTGTATCCGGTTGTGACGCCACCTTTCAGGGTCCATTCTTCCGATACGTCCCACACCATGTAAGCTCGTGGGCTAAGGTGTCCGCCAAAGACATCGTTATGCTCATAGCGAGTGCCTGCGGTCAACGCCAGCGAGTCGAGAATATGCCACTCATCTTCCGCGTAGGTCGCCCAGGTTTTCTGGTGGAATGTTTCACCGGTATTGGCCAGCACCACCCCGTCTTTCATGCGGGCATCCCAGTATTCTCCGCCGAGAGTAAGCAGATGCGAATCACCCAATGGCGTCAGCAGGACCGAGTCCAGGATGACGTTGGTATTTTTCAGTTCACGAGCGTCACCGGCCCGGCCCGCGTTTTCTGGCGTGAGTGCGGATGAGACCAGTTGGCGGCCTTTGTTCTCGGTTTCATTCCAGCCCACGGAGGATTTCCAGGTACCAAATGTTAATGCGGTATCGTGACCCAGCGTGACCTTATTACGTTCATAGCGCAGGGTTTTATCGTATCCGCCGGTGAGATTACCCAACTGCCCATCATCATTGTCATAGCGCTGTCTGGCGGAGTCGAGATCCAGCCACAGCGTATTATTTGCGCCGGTTTTCCAGTCCAGACGGGTACCGATGTTGTAGTTTTCAGATTCCGTTGGATACGGCACGCGCGTCGATGTGGTATCGCTCAGAGAGGTGACGCTGGAGCCTTGTCGTTGTGTCGTGCTGCCGCGTACCTGCATGTCCAGCACGCCAGCAATTAGCGGGCCGCTTGACCAGAAGTTGGCTACCGTGCTGTTACCCCATTTATTGCTTTCTTGCAGGTTAACGCCGGTATTAATGGACGTGCTCCATTTGTCCGTACTTCTCTTGGTAATGATGTTAACGACACCGCCGATAGCATCTGAACCGTACAGCGTCGACATGGGACCGCGGATCACTTCAATATGATCGATGGCTGCCAGCGGAGGCATAAAACTGGTGTTCATGGCAGAGAAGCCGTTGGGCGTCACGTCACTGCTGCCATTTTGACGAATACCGTCTATCAGGATCAGCGTATAGCTGGCAGGCATGCCGCGAATACTGACCTCCAGACCGCCGGTTTTACCGGTGCTGCTTTCAACATCAACCCCTTCAACGGAGCGCAGGGCTTCACCTAAGTCATTATATTTATTGGTTTGTAATTCTTGTTGAGAAATAACCGACACGCTGGCAGCCGCGTTGGTGATCTTTTTTTCGTAACCCGACGCGGTCACGACCATGACATCATCGGCGAAGGCATAAGTACCGCTGAATCCAAGGCAGGACAGAACGACAGAGGCAACAGGTTTTAAACGCATAGTCAAACTTCCTTTGTTAAAAATTCAAAGGCAGTAAGATAATTGATGAAAATGATAATACAAATAATTATCATTACAAATTTACATAACTTGTCACTCTCTGTATATTTCTTGAATAAATATACATAAATTGTCACTAATTTTAGATAGGGAGTAATGACAAAACGCGTGAGTAGTTTTTACGGTAATTATTAATATTCATTTAATATGAGATTGAATAATAGAGAAGGAGATAAAAATCACGGCAGTGAATCACTGCACGTCGAGAGGTGAGAATTCGACAGTTGTATGATGTTTTTTTAAAATCGTCATACTTTTCTGCGCTGTATCATTTTTTTAGCCAAAGTGGTCCGCCATAATCCCTTCCCCAGGAGACCTCACAACGGGTATGTGCTGTTGTGCGGTATAAAAACAACGCAAAAGCGGGATAAGGTAATGATTAACGGCAAGCTGGCACGGTTGACGTGCGCACTGACTCTGGCATTTTCGACCTCCCTTTTCGCAGCACAACCGGCGGTGGAAGGGCAAACATTGAAACTGGCAATTGGACCCGAACCCACGGAGGGATTCGACCCGATGCTAGGCTGGAGTCACGGCAGCTATCTGCTCCTGCATGCACCTTTGTTAAAACAAAATGCCGATATGAGCTGGGGAAACCTGCTGACGGAGAAGGTGGAGACCAGCGCTGATGGGAAAACCTGGACATTAACCTTAAAACCCGATCTTAAATTCTCTGATGGCTCCCCGCTCACGGCGGAAGATGTGGTATTTACCTTCAACAAAGCCGCGACAAGCGGTGGGAAAATCGACATGGGGAATTTCACCCATGCCCGCCTGAAAGACAATCGCACGGTAGAAATGACGCTACGCAGTCCGCAGAGTACATTTGTGAACGTGCTGGGCTCGTTAGGCATTGTTCCGGCAAAACAATACGATGAAAAAACCTTTGCCAGAAATCCAATTGGCGCAGGCCCTTATCGGCTGGTGAGTTTTCAGCCGGGCCAACAGTTAATCGTCGAAGCAAATCCTTGGTACGCGGGTAAGAAAAATGATTTTAGCCGGCTGGTGTTTGTCTTCCTGGACGAAGATAACGCTTACGCGGCCGCACGCAGTGGTCAACTGGGGCTGGTGCGTATTGCGCCATCAATGGCCGTTGCACCTCAACAAGACAATTTGAAGCTGTGGGTTCGCAACAGCGTAGAGAACCGGGGGATCGTGTTCCCGATGGTCCCTGCGGGTAAAAAAGATGCTAACGGTTATCCGGTCGGTAACGATATAACGGCCGACGTCGCGATCAGACGGGCCATTAACTACGCCATCGATCGTAAGCAACTGGCTGAACAGGTTATGGAAGGCCACGCTATCCCGGCGTACAGCGCGGTGCAGGGACTGCCGTGGCAGGGACCGTCGGTTGCGTTTAAAGATGGCGACAGTGACAAAGCGCGTGCGCTTCTGGAACAGGCAGGCTGGAAAGTTGGCCCGGATGGTGTGCGTGTAAAAAACGGCAAAGCAGCCCATCTGACCTTATGGTATGCGAGCGGCGACAGTACGCGTCGTGATTTAGCCGAAGCGGTGCGTGCCATGCTCGAACCTGTTGGCATTGCGGTGTCGCTGCAATCCGGAAGCTGGGAAACCGTTGAGCGCCACATGCATTCGAATCCCACGCTGTTTGGTTGGGGGAGTTTAGATCCGATGGAGCTTTTCCATCACTACAGCGGGCAGGCCGCGGGCGTTGAGTATTACAACCCCGGTTATTACAGCAATCCTGCGGTTGAACAGCATCTCAAACAGGCCATTGATGCGCCGGACTGGCAAAAAGCAGTGCCTTTCTGGCAGCAGGTGGAGTGGGATGGCAAGCAGGGTGCAGGCGTTCAGGGTGACGCTGCGTGGGCATGGTTGCTGAATATCCAGCATACTTATCTGGCTAATCCGTGCATTGACCTGGGCAAAGGGGCGCCGGAAATTCACGGCAGCTGGTCCGTGCTCAACAATCTTGATGAATGGACCTGGACCTGCCGTTGATGAAGTCTGTTGTGGGTCATTTTCTGCGGCTGATCGTATTGTTGGTGCTGGTCGCTGCTGGCACCTTCATCTTGCTCAGCTTCTCGCCGGTCGATCCGATTCGTGCCTATATTGGTAACGATCTCCTGCATGTTCCGCCAGAACAGTATGCGCGTATCGCTGCACGCTGGGGGCTGGATCAGCCGCTGTGGGAGCGTTTCGGGCACTGGTTTGCACGCGTCTTACAGGGTGATCTCGGATATTCGATGCTGTTTAATGCACCGGTCGCCAGCGTGATTAAAGAGCGTTTTGCAACTTCGTTTGCTCTGCTCTGTGGTGCATGGTTGATGTCGGGGTTACTGGGTACGGCAATGGGGTTCGTTGCCGGGCGCTTCCTGAACCGCTGGCCGGATAAAATGATCTGCCGCCTCAGCTATCTGCTTTCATCGTTGCCAACCTTCTGGATAGGAATGCTGCTTCTGGCCGTGTTTGCGGTGCGCTGGCCGGTGCTCCCGGTCTGCTGCGCGTGGGAGCCTGGCAACAGTGGTGATATGGCTGGCTTCACTGAGCGTCTGCGTCATCTGATTCTTCCGGTATGCGCCCTCAGTTTATTGGGGTTAGGGCAAATTACGCTGCACACCCGAGAAAGTATCGCCAGCGTGATGAAAAGCGACTTCGTTCGCTTTGCTCGCTCGCAGGGAGACAAGGGATGGTCGCTGCTGCGCCACCAGGTCCTGCGTCATGCGATAACGCCTGCGCTGTGCCTGCAATTTGCTTCGCTTGGCGAACTTTTTGGCGGCGCATTGCTGGCAGAAAAAGTCTTTGCGTATCCCGGACTGGGGCAGGCGACCATTGATGCCGGATTACGCGGCGATGTGCCGCTGCTGATGGGGATTGTCTTGTTCAGCACCGTGCTGGTGTTCATCGGCAACTCGCTCTCTTCCTGGTTAGTCCATGTGCTAAATCGCGCGGTGGAGCGTCCAGATGCTCTATAACCCAACCCCAACGTTGATTCGCCTTCTACTGTCTGCGGGCGGTTTACTCTTCATCGCCATTTATGGCAACGCTACGCTGGATAACGCACTGAGCGTTAATCTGCTGGCCCGCCATCTGCCACCGGATGCGCTGCACTGGTTTGGCACCGATAATCTCGGGCGTGATTTATGGGTGCGCTGCTTTCAGGGGGCGTTAACCAGCCTGCAAATTGGTATCGGCGCGGCGGTGTGTAGCGGGGTAATTGCTTTATTGATGGCGGCGGTTTCGCGTTTGCATCCGCGCATGGATGTCCTGATGCGCTTAGTCACCGACGCGATGTTGTCGATGCCGCATCTGCTGCTGCTGATTTTGATCTGCTTTACTCTCGGCGGTGGTAAAAGTGGGGTGGTGCTGGCTGTTGCGCTGACCCATTGGCCGCGTCTGGCCTTGATCCTGCGCGCGGAGGCGGAACGCGTCGCACACAGTGACTACCTGATGCTGACCCGGCGGCTGGGACACGGGCATTTTTACTGCTGGCGTTATCACTACTTACCTGCGCTATTGCCACAATGGTTGACCGGGACGTTGTTGATGTTTCCGCACGCGGTGTTACATAGCGCGGCGTTAAGTTTTCTTGGTTTCGGGCTGGCGCCGCATGAGCCGTCGCTGGGTCTGTTGCTGGCGGATGCGCTGCGATTTATCAGCCACGGCAACTGGTGGCTGGTGCTGTTTCCGGGGTTAATGCTGTTCAGCCTGGTGATGTTATTTGATCAGTTTGCCCGGGCAGTACATCGTTTGTGGTTGAGAGGTGACGCATGTTGAGTTTACAGCAGGTCTCGCTGGACGTGGCGCGCTATCGTTGGTACGGCGCGAGAAAGTGGTCATCGCTACTCCAGGATATTTCTTTTGATATTGCCCCCGGTCAAATGGTGGCATTAGTCGGCGGCAGCGGGGAAGGTAAGAGTCTGCTGTTGCAGTGTCTGCTCGATCTGTTACCAGACAATCTGCGCGTTCAGGGCGCGATAACCCTCGATGGAAAAACGCTGGATCGTAATGACATCCGTGCATGTCGCGGCAATACCTTTAGTTATGTACCGCAAGGGGTTCAGGCGCTTAATCCACTGCTGACCATTGAAAAGCATTTGAAAAGAGCGAGTCAACTCTCCGGTCATCCCTGGGACGCGGGGAAGGTAACGCAACTTCTTGAACGGAGCCAACTGGACACCAGCGTATTAGGTGCTTTCCCGCGCCAACTGTCCGGTGGGATGGCAAAACGTGTTCTGGCGTGCCATGCGTCACTCAGTCAGGCGCGCTATATCCTTGCTGACGAAATTACCGCCTGGCTGGATGCGCCTTTGGCGAATCAACTGCTGGGGCATTTACGAGGCCTTTGCGAGCAGGGCTGTGGTGTGCTGTGGGTAACCCACGATCTCACGCTGGCTGCACGCCATGCGGACCGGATTGTTGCCCTGCATCAGGGACGGGTATCGGATAACGTGAGTCGGGAACAGCTGCTGCGTGGCGATATCAGCGAATATTTGCAGCGGCAATGGCGGGCGTTACCTGAGAGAAACCAACTATTTGGAGAGCTGAATGCTGTGCTGTCGTGATGTTGTTATACGCCAGGGCGGTAAGGTGCTGTGGCAAAACCTGACGTTCTCGCTGGCTGTCGGGGAGCGCATGGGGATTTGCGCTCCTAGCGGGACCGGGAAAACCACGTTGGGACGCGTGCTGGCTGGCTGGCAAAAACCAACCTCCGGTGAGATTTTAGTCGATGATAAACCGTTACCGGTCGGGCAATATTGCCCGGTACAACTGGTGCCGCAACATCCTGAATTGACGTTCAACCCCTGGCGAAGTACCGGTGATGCGGTGCGGGATGCCTGGCAGCCGGATGCCTCAACGCTCGCCCGTTTACATATCAATCCCGAGTGGTTAACCCGCCGACCCGGGCAGCTTTCTGGTGGTGAACTGGCGCGTATTGCGCTACTGCGCGCGCTTGATCCGCGCACGCGTTTTCTCATTGCCGATGAAATTACCGCCCAGCTTGACCCTTCTATTCAACGAGATATATGGGCGCTGCTTCTTGAAGAATGCCAGCGTCGTCCGTTAGGAATGCTCATCATTAGCCATCAGCAGGCATTGCTTGATCAGCTTTGTTCGCGAAGGTTGCCCTGGACGTAGTCGTCCTTTCTCCGTGTGGCCGATTTATCGCTGCGGATGAATTTTGCATAACCTCGTTGATTAAAATGTTACGTTATATTATAACAATTCACTCGCAACCATATTGAGGGTGAAATTTTGGCTATTCGTTTGGAAAGACTGGCGGTTGTTTTTGGGATGCTGTTAGCCAGTAGCCAGGTACTGGCACATGGGCACCATTCCCATGGCGCACCGATGACAGAAATAGAGCAAAAAGCGTCAGAGGGCGTTTTTGATAATAGCCATGTGAAGGACAGGGCTCTGAGCGACTGGGATGGCGTGTGGCAGTCCGTTTACCCTTATCTGCAGAGCGGTGAACTGGATCCGGTATTCAAGCAGAAGGCCGAAAAGGATAAAAGTAAAACGGCGGAGGAGTATAAAACCTATTACCGCACAGGCTATGCCACTAGCGTGGACACTATCGGTATCGAGAACGGTGTGATGGAATTTCATACGGGTAATAAGGTCGCGTCGTGTAAATATGATTACGCCGGATACAAAATATTGACCTATACGTCAGGCAAGAAAGGTGTGCGGTATCTGTTTGAGTGCAAAGAGGCAAATAGTCAGGCGCCGAAATATGTTCAATTTAGCGATCATATTATCGCACCACGCAAATCGAGCCACTATCACATCTTTATGGGAAATACCTCACAGGCAGCGCTGCTTGAAGAGATGGACAACTGGCCAACCTATTATCCGTATCAGCTCAAAGCAGAAGCGGTGATTGACGAGATGCTGCATCATTACCCCGCCGATAACGGCGGGTTGATAAATTGCGGATATTATTTTCCGGAAGCCAGCGTGCTGTAGCTGGTCATCAGGTTGCGATAGTCAGGAATATGGTTGGAAAACAGCGTGCCCAGCCCTTCAACGTCATTACGCCAGTCGCGGTGTAATTCACAGGCCAGACCGAACCAGGTCATCAACTGCACGCCGGCAGAAGACATACGGTTCCAGGCAGAGTCGCGGGTCAGCGGGTTAAAGGTGCCGGACGCATCGGTAACCACGAACACGTCGAACCCTGCCTCAATGGCCGATAGCGCAGGGAAGGCGACGCACACTTCGGTGACGACACCGGCAATGATCAGCTGTTTTTTACCCGTCGCTTTAATCGCGTTGACAAAATCGTCGTTGTCCCAGGCGTTAATCTGCCCCGGGCGGGCAATGTAAGGGGCGTCAGGAAACAGCGCTTTCAGCTCAGGAACCAGAGGGCCATTAGGACCGGTTTCAAAGCTGGTGGTCAGAATGGTGGGGAGTTTGAAGTACTTCGCCAGATCGGCCAGCGCCAGCACGTTGTTTTTAAACTTGTCGGGATCAATATCACGGACCAGCGACAGTAAACCTGCCTGGTGATCGACCAACAGTACGGCAGCCTGATCCTTATCCACACGTTTATAGGTAATCGTCATTTTTTCTTTCTCCAGGTGATGAGAGGGGGCCTCGACGGCGAAATCTATTGATAAACAGTAGTGGCTATCCGGGGTATTGGGTAGTCGCAAAAATGAGTTTCATCGTTGCAAATCTGGAACGAAAAATATTCTGCAACAGAGTGCGCTATTCATAAGCTTCTCTTTCCATCAGGTGATGCATTCGTTAGCATATTGTCTCGCAGCAAATGCATGTGTTTTATCAGGAAGAGGTTAACGTGTTCGCAGAGTATGGAGTTCTGAATTACTGGACGTATTTGGTGGGGGCTATTTTTATTGTACTGGTACCGGGGCCCAATACGATATTCGTGCTGAAGAACAGCGTAGGGCGAGGGGTGAAGGGCGGTTACCTTGCAGCCTGCGGGGTGTTCATCGGTGATGCCGTGCTGATGTTTTTGGCCTACGCAGGTGTTGCGGCACTGATCAAAACAACGCCCGTTTTGTTTAATATCGTGCGTTATCTGGGGGCTTTTTATCTGTTATATCTCGGCGCGAAGATTCTGTATGCCACGTTAAAGTCGAAGGCCACGGAGACTGCGGCCGAAGAAACGCCCTTTGGTGCTATTTTCAAACGTGCATTAATTTTGAGTCTGACTAATCCAAAAGCCATTCTGTTTTATGTGTCGTTTTTCGTTCAATTTATTGACGTCAATGCACCACATTCAGGGTTGTCGTTCTTTATTTTGGCCATTACGCTTGAAATCGTGAGCTTCTTCTATCTGAGTTTCCTTATTTTCTCAGGTGCTTTTGTCACGCAGTATATTCGCACCAAGAAGAAACTGGCGAAGGTGGGCAATTCCCTTATCGGTTTAATTTTTGTGGGATTTGCCGCCCGTCTGGCGACGCTTCAGTCTTAACGCCATTAGCCCGCTCCAGGCGGCGGGCTTTGCGTTTTTCCCCATTCTTATCATTGCCCATCAGTAAGAATACTAACCAATAAATGGTATTTTAAATGTATATTTTGAGGCGTACCCTGTTCACAGCAGCGATTCAATAAGGCTCGCTGGTTGTCGACTGGAAAAGGGAAGAAAGATGCTTCAAATTCCACAGAATCACATTCATACACGCTCAACGCCGTTCTGGAACAAAGACACTGCGCCTGCCGGAATTTTCGAACGCCACCTTGATAAAGGTACCCGTGCGGGGGTTTATCCTCGACTGTCGGTTATGCAGGGGGCGGTCAAATATCTCGGATTCGCAGATGAGCACAGCCCGGAGCCCGTAGAGGTGATGATTATTGAAGCCGGTCAGTTTGGCGTTTTTCCACCGGAAAAATGGCATAACATCGAAGTGATGACCGACGACACCTACTTTAATATCGATTTTTTCGTTGCGCCTGAGGTTCTGATGGAGAGTGCTAATCAACGTAAAGTCGTGCGTACCGGCAAGGAGTGAGTCATGAGTAAAGCAACCTATACCGTCACCGTAACCAATAACAGCAATGGCGTTTCTGTTGATTATGAAACGGAAGCGCCAATGACGCTGTTGGTACCCGACGTGGCAGCCGAAGTGGTCAAAGATCTGGTGAATACCGTACGTTCGTACGATACAGAAAATGAGCACGATGTTTGCGGCTGGTAACGCCATAAACGCCATTACTCTATGATTTATATAAAAAACCGCAGCATGC
>NZ_SZWP01000082.1:0-26248 GCF_005280825.1 Citrobacter sp. wls829 | reverse complement strand
GTGGATCAGTTTTGCACCGTTGGTAACAAGAGGGAAAGGTCTTGAGCGTCAGAATGCGAGCGTAAAACAGGTTATCTACAGCCCACTCAGCGAACACAGCCAGAAGCCAGCAGAAGCGCGTTACCGTCTGGAGCAATTATATGGCGATGTATCACGCATTGAGTTGTTCAGCCGCTGTTCGGCTCCCGGCTGGCATCACTGGGGAAATCAGGCAGAAAATCCTGATGTAATCATGTCACCTGGTTACGTTGGTAAACCTGCTCCGCTGCTGGAGGTGGCTTATGCAGGACGTTGAAGCACGTAACGCGCTTCGTAACATCGCCAGAAGATGCAACGAGGAAATAACCGCTAAACGCAAGGCTAATCCTGGTATGAATTGTGACGAAATAGCCAGGCCAATTTTTAACGGTGCCATGGGGATGGTTAAGCAGCTTGGCTTTACGCCGTCTCATCTGTACCTCGAAGTCGGGATACTGAACAAGCGGATTAAGGAGCGCTGAAGTGAACAAACTTACCGTGAGACAAAGTGAAGTGCTTGGTTCGATCGTGAACTATCAGCGCCGGTTTGGATTCCCTCCAACGATATGTGAACTGGCTGGGCTGATTGGTTGCTCATCACCGAACGCTGCAGCGGAGCATGTGAAGGCCATAGCGAAGAAGGGATATATCTCAGTTGCGCCTGGAGTTTCCAGAGGGATTACCGTTATTTCAGCAAACGATGAGGTAGACGCGATATCGATCATCAAGTCACTCATTAACGGTGATAGCGATTCAAGAGAACGCGCCTTGTCATGGCTGGAAGCGAGAGGTGTTCAGCAATGAAACTAACGTTGCCATTCCCGCCAACTGTTAACACCTATTACCGGTCCCCTGATCGTGGCGCGTTAAAGGGTAAGCATCTGATAAGTGAGATGGGGAGGAAGTTCAAGAAGAATGTTTACGCCTCTGTTGTGCAGCAGTACGGCGGCATACCGAAACCAGTTAACGTCAACGTTCAGGTAAACATAGTTCTTTTCCCGCCAGATAACAGACGGCGGGATCTGGACAACTACAACAAAGCACTGTTCGACGCACTGACGAATGCCAGAGTCTGGGAAGACGATAGTCAGGTTAAGCGGATGGCTATCGAGTGGGGGCCGGCAGTAAAGCCTGGAAGGGTAGAAATAACGATCAGCCGTTTTGAAACTGTGGCGGGTGCAGCCGCCTGATAAGTGGAGACAGAGCATGAATCAGATGAACATCACCGTAATGTGCCAGGCACACCATACAGCAGCTGTTGGGCAGCAGATAACCATGTCCAGCCGTGAGATTGCAAAACTGGTCGATTCCCGGCACAGCAATGTCTGCGTAACGATAGAGCGCCTCATGAATTCCGGTGTGATTGAAGGGTATGCTGCATTGCAGTACACCCATCCCCAGAACGGACAGACCTATCATCACTACGAAGTGAATAAGCGTGATAGCTATGTGATCGTTGCCCAGTTGTCACCAGAGTTCACGGCCCGACTTGTTGACCGCTGGCAGGAACTGGAGAACAACGGTGGAATGATAGTTCCCCGGTCACTTCCTGAGGCGCTGCGGCTTGCTGCTGACCTGGCTGAGCAGAAACAACGGCTGAGTGAAGAACTGGCAGTAGCCGCGCCAAAGGCTGAGTTTGTTGACCGTTACGTTATGGCCACCGGTTCAATGACATTCCGACAGGTTGCCAAGCTGCTTAACGCCAAAGAGCCGGAGTTTGCGATGTTCCTGATTGAGAACGGCATTATGTACCGGCTTAACCGGGTACTCACTCCTAAGAGCAAGCATATCGAAGCAGGGCGCTTTGAGGTGAAGACTGGCACGACAAACCAGACAAATTACGCGTTCAATCAGTCCCGCTTCACCGCCAAGGGTGTTCGCTGGATTGGTGGCCTGTGGGCAGAGCATATTGCTAAGGGGCAGATAGCGTGAGGGTACTACTGACACCTGAAGTGGCACCAATGACCGGAGTAGTGATATTTCGCCCAGGCAATGAACTGATGCATCTGTTCAGACGCGGGCGGGTTCTTATCGAGCCACAGGCAGAGTCTATGTCTGAGTTGCCGTCAGGACTGTTGCCAGAGACGGAGCAGGAGCTTAAAAACGATCCGTTAATGCGTGATGTCTTCGAAAACAAGAAGGTAATTAACCGAGCTGGTGGGCTGCCATCACTTGATGCCTGGCTCGAAAGAAAACCGGAATGCCAGTACCCGCATAGTGAATGGCACGACCGAAACTATACCATTACCCGGCATGCGCCTGGATCAATCCGCACATGCTGGGGCTGTGACTTAAAAATTCGTGAGCAGTTCACTGAAGGTCTGGCGGGTATTGCCCGTGAAAACCTGGTATCCTGGCTTCTGAAGGTCGTAAACGGTCAATTAGGCTTCAGTGAAGACCACGTTCTTACGCTTCCGGAGTTTTGCTGGTGGATGGTAAAGAGCGATCTGGCTGATGAGATACCTGAAGCCGTAGCGCATAAAGCACTTCGTCTGAAGAAAGAGTCACACCAGTCGGTAACACGTGAAAGCGATATTGTTCCGACAATACCCGCGCAACAACTTGTACAGGAGAAAGCGAAAAAGATAGTGGCGATGAAGGTCGATCCGGAGACGCCGGAATCCTTCATGCTTAAACCCAAACGTCGCCGCTGGGTGAATGAGAAATACACGAGATGGGTTAAGGCCCAGCCGTGCGTCTGCTGTAACAAGCAAGCTGACGACCCCCACCACCTGATTGGCCACGGGCAGGGTGGAATGGGTACAAAGGCACACGACCTGTTTGTGATTCCTCTGTGCAGAGAGCATCACGACGAGTTGCATGCTGATCCTGTGGCATTTGAAGCGAAATACGGTGACCAACTGGTCCTGGTGTTTCGGGTTATAGATCGTGCGCTGGCAATCGGCGTACTGGCGTAAGTGGAGAACGCTAAATGATTAATCCTTCTGAAGTTGGTAAATCTGGTGAAATGGTTCGTCTTCGTACTCTGGAAAGCATCTGGATACAGGGTAAGTTGCGCATGTGGGGCCGCTGGTCTTATATCGGCGGTGGTAGTGGTGGGAACATGTTTAACCAGCTTCTGGCATCCGGGAAAATCACCAAGACAGCTATCAATGAAGCGCTACGCCGGATGAAGAAAGCGGGTATCAGCAAACCAGAACTTGAAGCGTACCTGCGTGAAATCCTCAATAGCAAAAATAAAAGCGGCATGGCGTTCTGTTCAGACGAAGAAGGGCTGTTAGTGGACGGTGTCATTGCTTCTGTACTGATGAATGATGACTACCGATCGCTCTATAGCGTGATTGTCGACCGCCATCGCCTACGTAAGAGCAAGTTGCAGATGGCCAATGAACTGCAGGCTAAACATCCTGACTGGCCCCTGATCACCTGTCGTCGCCGTATTGACACTTGGCTAAGTCTGGCAGAATCGATCCTGTACGCTCCAGTTTGTGACGCATTCGGCACAAATGGCGACAGATTTAAGTTGCAGAGTGAGCAAGAAAGTGCTTAAATTGTGGTAGGCTCGGGACGTTAAAGCGAACTGAGCAACAGAACAAAAAGAAACCCGCCATCGTGCGGGTTTTTGCGTTTTGAGGGCTGCCAATTGGTGGCCCTTTTTATTTTCCCCTCGTTCTGAGAGGACTCACAGCAATAAGAGGGGGCTTAATGTCCGATCCTGTTTCTGGCACTACGGTCGCGGCTGGTGGCCTGATGGGAGCCAGTGTATTTGGTCTCGCAACCGGTATTGATTATGGCGTGGTATTTGGCGCATTCGCTGGTGCAGTATTTTATGTAGCGACAGCGGCAAATATCACACGAGTACGATTGATTGCTTACTTCATGACGTCATTCATTGTTGGCGTTCTTGCTGCTGGCCTGGTTGGTTCAAAGTTGTCACAGGCTACCGGGTATAGTGACAGGCCATTAGACGCACTTGGTGCTGTTGTAGTAGCTGCGATGACAATCAAAGTGCTCACATTTTTCAACAGTCAGGATTTGGGAAGCCTGTTCAGTATTCTTTCGCGATTCCGTGGAGGAGGGGCCAGCAATGGTAACAAGTGATCCGTCAGCGATGGTGAATGCAGGTATTTGTGCGGTCATCGTCCTTGTCCTGATGTTCTACCAGCGTGAAGGGGCAAGACATCGCCCCGCTATATCATTGCTGGCTTACTTCTTTGTGCTGGTTTATGCCAGCGTTCCATTCCGATATCTGTTTGGCCTCTACCAGGAGTCACACTGGATGGTGGTTATCGTAAACCTTCTTATTTGCGCTGCCGTCTTATGGGCTCGTGGGAACGTGGCGCGTCTCGTTGATACGCTGAGGCATTAATGAACCAATCACAATTTCAACAGGCGGCTGGTGTAAGCGCCGGGTTAGCTACGCGCTGGTTTCCGCATATTGATGCTGCAATGAAAGAATTCGGCATTGTTAAGCCTGAAGACCAGGCAATGTTTATTGCTCAGGCAGGACATGAATCAGCGGGATTCTCTGCGCTGGTGGAGAGCTTCAACTACACCCCAGCCGCTCTGCTGACCACCTTTGGACGCCGCATTACGAACTATCAGGCATATATGCTTGGGCGTGACAAAGAAAAAGAGCAGGTAGCCAATCAGCCAGCCATTGCAAATCTGGTGTACAGCAATCGTCTCGGCAACAAATCATCAGGAGATGGGTGGAAATATCGTGGCCGTGGGCTGATTCAGATTACCGGTCTTGATAATTACCGCCGCTGCGGAACGGGATTAAAACTGGATTTAGTCAGTAATCCTGAGTTGCTGGAAAAGGATATCAACGCAGCACGCTCAGCTGCATGGTTCTACGCCACCAGCGGATGCCTGAGCTATTCCGGCGATCTGGTTCGCATCACTCAGATCATCAATGGTGGACAGAACGGCATTAACGACCGCCGTGCACGTTATGCCAAAGCAAAAACTGCACTGGTATGAGGTCACAATGGGACTTGAAATGATTATCGGCCTGGCCGTTGCTGTGCTGGCTGCAATTGCAGGTGCTTTTGGTCTGGGTAAATCACGCGGTACTAACATCGCTGAGACAAAAGCGGACCAGCAACGCACTGAAGAACGCGCATCAGCTACTGAAGCCGTTGCAGAACGCCGGGTAGAGACAACAAAAGGAGCCAGGGATGTACAGCAGACTGTTAATCATCTTCCTGATGACAATGTTGACCGTGAGTTGCGCGAAAAATTTACCCGCAAAACCTGAAGTAACGGACACGGCCTGTGATTGGGTGAATATCATCTACCTCACAGAGCATGATATTGCCGTGCTGGATAAACAGACGAAGCGGGACATATTGGTGCACAACAAATCAGTGCAGGCTAACTGCATGAAGGAGCCTGGTCGTGAACGTAGAGAACTTAAGTAACGCGCATTACATCTATAACGAGATGAAAGTGCTACAGCGACTGAAAGGCATACTGGAAAGCGGTGCCGGGCTTGGAGTGACAATCCAGTCGACCTATCAAGATAATGCCTTTCTTGAGGCTATACGCCCACATGCAGTGGCCGAACTTGACCGCCGTATTGAGGGAAAGAAAACCGTGTTGGTTAATTTGGGTATCTCCTTCTCCTGATGTCACAGGCATTTAGTGAATGCCTGTGACAAAGCTAAATGGCATCAAGCATGCGATGATGATTGGTTAATAATCGAGCTATGCATGGTATAATAAGCCCCATTCATTGAAAGGTTAACCACCATGTCATTTTTCGATTATGCAATGCAGCGTGTTGGGCTTGCAGCCAATATGACTGTCATGTGCCCGATATGCGGACATAAATCCATACACTCGACCACGAAAGTACGCCAGCAACAGGCGTTACTTTGCCCTAAATGTAAATCGCTGTTTGTCATTCACAGATAACATGCGACCTGCTGAATATAACCGCCTACGGGCGGTTTTTTATTGGAGTTAAAATGCCACCTCGAACACCAAAAGCTTGCCGTGTTCGCGGCTGCCGTTCCACGACAACAGACCCATCAGGTTACTGTGAGTCGCACAAAGGCGAAGGCTGGAAATCCTACAAATCAGGACAATCAAGGCATCAGCGTGGATATGGGACGAAGTGGGAAGTCATACGCGCTCGCATACTGAAGCGCGACAAAGCTCTCTGCCAGAACCATCTACGTCAGGGAGTAGCAAAGCAGGCATCATGTGTCGACCACATCAAGGCTAAGGCCCATGGCGGTACTGATGAAGACAGCAACCTTGAGAGTCTGTGCTGGTCGTGCCACGCCGCGAAGACCGCGCGTGAGCGGCTCAAGTGAGAATCGATGTCATCATCAGCCAGGGGAGGGGGAGGTCAAATCTCTGCGACCGCACGCCTTCCGGACTGCCCGCCTCCTCGGATTTTTATACCCGCGTAAAATCAATTTTAACCAGGAGCATCGCTTATGGCTGGAACGGCGGGGCGTTCCGGGCGTCGCCCTAAGCCAACGGCACGCAAGGAGCTGGCTGGAAACCCCGGTAAGCGAGCCCTGAATAAAGAAGAACCGGTGTTCACGCCCATCAAGGGCGTGGCTCCCCCGGAATGGTTTACAGAAGATGATGGCTTTCCGCTGGCTACCATCATGTGGGAAATGACCACCAAAGAATTATGCGGTCAGGGTTTGCTTTGCGTGACCGACCTTGCCGTGCTTGAGCGCTGGTGTGTTGCTTACGAATTCTGGCGGCGCGCCGTGAAGAACATTGCAAAAGATGGGCTTACCATTGTTGGTGCGATGGGCGGCAAGATTAAAAACCCAGAACTGACCGCCAAGAAAGAGCAGGAATCGGAGATGAGTTCTACCGGTTCTATGCTGGGTCTTGACCCCAGTAGCCGCCAGCGTCTGATCGGCCTCGCGGGCCAGAAGAAAACCTCCAATCCATTCCTGAAGATGATTAGCTCATGACGCGGAAATCGTACCCCAACGTAAATGCTGCGAACCAGTACGCCCGCAACGTCGTGCGGGGGAAAGTCCCGGCGTGCCAGTATGTCGTTCAGGCCTGTCAGCGTCATATAGATGATATGGCTCAGGAGAAGAGCCGGAAATTCCGGTACCGCTTTGATAAAGACATGGCGGAAAAGGCCGCGAAATTTATTCAGTTACTGCCCCATACAAAGGGCGAATGGGCATTTAAACGCATGCCGATCACCCTGGAGCCCTGGCAGCTATTCATTATTTGCTGCGCCTTTGGCTGGGTGCAAAAGGGGTCTAAGCTCCGTCGTTTCCGTGAGGTCTACACCGAAATCCCGCGCAAGAACGGAAAGTCAGCGATCTCGGCGGGGGTGGCACTCTACTGTTTCACCTGTGATAACGAGTTTGGTGCAGAGGTTTATTCAGGCGCAACGACAGAAAAACAGGCGTGGGAAGTGTTCAGACCTGCGCGCCTTATGTGCAAACGCACGCCGTTGCTGGTGGAGGCATTCGGCATTGAGGTAAATGCCTCAAACCTGAACCGTCCTGAAGACGGCGCACGCTTTGAGCCGCTAATCGGTAACCCCGGCGACGGTTCTTCGCCGCACTGCGCAATTGTCGACGAATATCACGAACATCCGACTGATTCGTTGTATACCACGATGCTTACGGGGATGGGCGCGCGTCGCCAGCCCCTTATGTGGGCGATCACCACAGCGGGTTACAACATCGAAGGGCCGTGTTACGACAAACGTCGCGAAGTCATTGAGATGCTGAACGGAACCGTTCCGAATGAGGAACTGTTTGGTGTGATCTTTACGGTCGATGAAGGCGACGACTGGACGGACCCGAAGGTGCTGGAGAAGGCAAACCCAAACATGGGGGTGTCGGTTTACCGAGATTTCCTTCTCAGTCAGCAGCAACGCGCTATTAATAATGCCCGTCAGGCGGGCGTGTTCAAAACAAAGCACCTCAATATCTGGGTTTCCGCCCGCGCGGCATTTTACAACCTGGTGTCCTGGCAGAACTGCGAGGACAAGACTCTGACGCTTGAAATGTTCGAAGGCCAGCCTTGTATTCTGGGTTTCGACCTTGCCCGCAAGCTGGACATGAACAGCATGGCGCGACTGTTCACCCGCGAAATTGACGGAAAAACACATTTCTACTGTATTGCTCCCCGTTTCTGGGTGCCTTATGACACCGTGTTCAGCGTGGAAAAAAATGAGGATCGGCGAACGGCGGAACGTTTTCAAAAATGGGTTGAGATGGGGTTACTGACCGTGACCGATGGGGCTGAAGTTGATTATCGCTACATCCTCGAAGAGGCAAAAGCGGCAAACAAACTGAACCCGGTAAGTGAATCACCGATTGACCCCTTCGGGGCCACCGGCCTTTCTCACAATCTTGCTGATGAAGATTTAAGCCCCATCACGATCACTCAGAACTACACCAATATGTCAGACCCAATGAAGGAGCTTGAAGCCGCTATTGAGTCAGGCCGCTTTCACCACGACGGCAACCCGATCATGAGCTGGTGTATTAGCAACGTCGTTGGCAAATATCTCCCGGGTAACGACGACGTGGTGAAACCCATCAAAGAGCAGAACGAGAACAAAATCGATGGCGCTGTGGCGCTGATTATGGCGATCGGTCGTTCAATGCTTTACGAGAAAGTTGAATCAATTTCTGATCGCATCGAATCACGCGGCATACGTTCACTTTAACCGAGGCGTTTATGATCCTGACGATACTAACTCCGTTGATAGGAGTGCTGGGGGCGCTTTTGCTCTCATTTGGGGCGTGGATGATTTATCCCCCTGCAGGCTACATCGCCGGTGGTTTACTGTGCCTGTCATGGTCCTGGCTGATGGCACGATTACTTTCTACCTCTCCAGCAACTACGGGAGGTAACTGATGTTCTTCCGCGGCATGTTTAGCAAGAGCGGCCAGTCAGTAACAACATCGGCTGAGCTGGCGCAGGAAATTGGGCTGACTTATGACACCTACACAGGTAAGAGAGTCAGCAGTCAGCGAGCAATGCGCCTCACCGCCGTGTTTGCCTGTATCAGGGTGCTTGCCGAATCTATCGGTATGTTGCCATGTAGCCTGTATCAGACCACCGACACGGGGAAGAAAAAGGCGACCGGGGAGCGTTTGCATAAGCTTCTTTCACTTCAACCTAATGGGTATATGACCCCCCAGGAGTTCTGGGAGCTGGTGATCTTATGTCTCTGCTTAAGGGGCAACTTTTATGCTTATAAGGTCAAGGCACTTGGGGAAGTGGTTGAGCTCCTGCCCATTGACCCCGGCAGCGTAGTTCCAAAGCTCAATAGCAATTGGGAGCCTGTTTATCAGGTCACGTTTCCGGACGGTTCGACTGACGTTCTCAGCCAGGATGATATCTGGCATGTGCGCATCATGACACTTGATGGGCTGGTTGGGCTTAATCCCATCGCCTACGCCAGAGAGGCTATATCCCTTGGGCTGGCCACGGAAGAGCACGGTGCCAGGCTTTTTGGTAACGGAGCTGTTACTTCAGGGGTACTTCGAACCGATAGTGAATTAAGCGATGCAGCTTACGCTCGACTTAAGGCTGATTTTGAGGAGAAACATCAGGGGCTGGGGAATGCCCACCGTCCCATGATCCTTGAACAGGGACTGGACTGGAAATCAATGGCGCTGAACGCTGAGGATAGCCAGTTCCTGGAGACCCGAAAGTTTCAGCTTGAGGAGATTTGTCGTTTGTACCGAGTGCCAATGCACATGGTTCAGAACACGGATCGAGCGACATTCAGCAATATTGAAAACCTCGGTATCGGATTCATCAACTATGCGCTCGTACCTTATTTCACACGTATTGAGCAGCGTATCAATATTGGCCTCGTCAGAAAATCCAAGCAGGGCAACTTTTACGCCAAATTCAATGCAGGCGCATTGCTTCGCGGAGATATGAAATCCCGCTTCGATTCCTACGCGACAGGTATTAACTGGGGCATGTTCTCGCCAAATGATTGTCTTGAGCTTGAGGATCGCAATCCTCGTCCTGGTGGTGATGTTTATCTCACTCCAATGAACATGACAACGAAACCATCTGACGGCAGTAAACAAGCCAAAACCGAGGAGCAAAAAAAATGCCGATGACTAAACAGCGGCTGGATATTCCGTTGAAACTGAAATCCGTAAGCGACAACGGTGAATTTGAAGGTTATGGCTCCGTGTTTGGCGTGAAGGACAGCTACGACGATGTGGTCGTTCACGGTGCTTTCAGTAAGTCGCTGAGTGCCTGGCGCGAGAAGAAGACACTTCCTGCGATGCTCTGGCAGCACCAGATGGACGAGCCGATCGGCGTTTACACCGACATGAAAGAGGATGATGTCGGGCTGTATGTGAAGGGGCGGCTTCTCATTGACGACGATCCCCTCGCTAAGCGCGCACACGCCCACATGAAGGCCGGTTCTTTAACCGGCCTTTCTATTGGCTACATGCTTAAGGACTGGGAGTACGACAGAACCAAAGAGGTATTTCTCCTCAAAGAAATCGACCTCTGGGAAGTCAGCCCCGTGACGTTTCCGTCAAACGACGAAGCGCGGATCAGCGATGTCAAAAGCGCGTTCGCCCGCGGCGAAATGCCTTCTCAAAAAAGTATCGAAAGAGTCCTGCGCGACGTTGGGCTCTCACGTACCCAGGCCAAAGCATTCATGGCCGGGGGATATAGCACACTGAATCTGCGCGACGCTGATGATGTGGACTCTGCTTTGAATGCACTTAAAAACCTCACATTTTAATCTGGAGTAAAAACATGGCAGTCGAAATTAAAGATGTAGAGCAGGTCGCGCAGGAGCTGCAGGCGAAGTTCGAGGACTTCAAGTCCAAGAACGATAAGCGTATTGACGCTATCGAGAATGAAAAGGGTGCGCTGGCGGGTCAGGTCGAAACGCTGAACGGTAAGCTGTCCGAGCTTGAAAACCTGAAGTCCGATCTGGAGGCGGAACTCGCAGCCTCCAAACGCCCGGGTGGCGGCTCAAAGGGTAAATCAGTGACCGAGCACAAAACGGCCTTTATGGATTTTGTCCGTAAGGGCAATGAAGACGGCCTGCGTGAACTCGAGCAAAAAGCCCTTCAGGTTGGCGTGGATGCGGATGGAGGCTATGCCGTTCCTGAAGAGTTGGATCGCAGTCTGCTTGAACTGCTTAAAGATGAAGTCGTCATGCGCCAGGAATCGACGGTCATTTCGCTAGGTACATCAGAGTATCGCAAGGTGGTAAGCACCGGCGGCGCTACATCTGCATGGGTTAGCGAAACGCATGCTCGCTCCGCGACAGACACTCCTACTCTGGCGCAAATCAAACCATTTATGGGGGAAATTTACGCCAACCCTCAAGCCACGCAAACCATGCTCGATGATGCGTTCTTCAATGTTGAATCGTGGATCAACAGCGAGCTGGCTCAGGGGTTCTCTGAAGCAGAAGAGATTGCGTTTACCACGGGCGACGGTAGCGATAAGCCCAAGGGTTTTCTGGCCTATGCGTCAGCTCTGACGGATGACAAAACCCGTGCGTTCGGCACTCTGCAGCACATCCTGTCCGGGGCAGCTACCGGACTCACTGCCGATGCGATTATCAAGCTGATTTATACGCTCCGCAAAGTGCACCGCACCGGCGCCAAGTTCATGATGAACAACAACACGCTGTTTGCCGCCCGTATCCTGAAAGACAAAGAAGACAACTACCTGTGGCGCCCGGGGCTGGAGCTTGGTCAGCCATCAATGCTGGTTGGCTATGGCATCGCTGAAAACGAACAGATGCCAGATATTGCCGCTGATGCCAAAGCTATTGCCTTCGGTAACTTCAAGCGTGGCTATACGATTGTTGACCGCCTTGGTACTCGCGTTCTGCGCGACCCGTACACCAACAAACCTTTTGTTGGTTTCTACACCACCAAACGTACCGGCGGCATGCTGACGGATTCGCAGGCTATCAAAATCATGAAAATTGGAGCGCCAGTAGCTCCATAACCTTTAAAAACGGCGGGCTTGGTCCCGCCTTCAGGAGTTGAAATGGTCATCTTTTTAAAACCTCTTAAGTGGTCGCCAGACGGTTGCCGAATCGAAACCATTGAAGCCGGGGAACATGACGAACTTCCGGCGCGTGCGATTGAGATCGCCGGGCAGATCGGCATTCTCGCGGAGGACGAAACAGGTAATGGTGAAGACATTCCGCCTGTCCCACCTCTGGACCCTGAGCCGACGGTGGTGACTAAGCCAGAGAAGGCCGCAAAAAAATAACCCGCTTTGCGGGTTTTTTTATGGGTGATGCAAATGCAGCTGATCACGCTAGAAGACATCAAGAGCCAGCTACGGCTTGAAGCCGATTACAGTGATGAAGATCAGTATCTCACTTTGATTGGTGCTGCTGCTGAGTCTCGAATGTCGGAATACCTGAACAGAAATCTCTATCCTGAAGGTACTACGATACCGCCCACCGATCCCGACGGAATGGTTATGCCTGCGTCTGTCCGGCTAGCGCTTCTGTTTCTGGTTACTCACTTTTATGAGAACCGTTCGGCTGTCAGTGAAGTCGAAATGGTCGAGTTGCCGATGGCCTTCACCTGGCTCGCGCGGCCACACCGGATTTACCCACAATGAAGCTTCGCCAGGCGCAAACCAGCGCGACCTACCTGCTGCCCGATCCGGGTGAACTGGATAAACGGGTACTTGTTCGAAAACGAGTCGATGTACCGGCGGCTGATTTCGGTACCGAACCAGAATACCCGGTTTCATTCCGGGCCTGGGCGAAGGTCGTCCAGACCAGCGCGACGACATACCAGGAAACAGCCCAGACCGACAACGTCATCACGCATTACATCACCATTCGCTGGCGGAGCGGGATCACCACTGACTTCGAGGTGGTGCTCAACGATCTGGTGTACCGGGTTAAGCGGGCGCGGGACCTGAACAGTAAACGGCGATTTCTGCTGCTTGAGTGTACTGAACTGGGCACCGAACCAGCCTCAACCGGAGGGAACGGTAATGGCGACACCCTTTTTTCACGTTGATTTTCAGCAGCCAAAAGAGATGCGGTTCAACCGGGCACGCATCCGACGGGCGTTCACCCACATCGGCCAGCGCCATATGCGCGATGCGCGCCGACTGGTGATACGACGCGGGCGTTCAGAACCCGGTGAAAATCCAGGGTACCAGAGCGGTCGCCTTGCGAAATCCATTGGCTATATGGTACCGAGAGCCAGCAAGAATCGACCTGGCTTTATGACGCGTATCGCGCCAAACCAGCGGAACGGGCAGGGGAACCGGCTGATTACGGGCGATTTCTATCCGGCATTCCTGTTTTACGGCGTCCGTGGTGGCGCTAAGCGCCGCCGCAGTCATCATCGCGGCGCTTCTGGTGGTAGCGGCTGGCGCATGGCTCCGCGTAATAATTTTATGGTTGAGACACTCAACAAAAACAGCCCGTGGACGCGCTATTACCTTGCGCGTGAATTGCGGCTCTCACTCAAACCGGAGAAACGACGCTGATGAAACTGGTCCCGATTATTGCAGCACTACGGGCACGTTGCCCGGAATTCCAGAATCGTGTAGCGGGTGCTGCGCAGTTTAAGGACTTGCCGGAAGTCGGGAAGATGAAACTGCCGGCGGCTTATGTTGTTCCCGGCGACGACTCACCCGGCGAACAGAAAAGCCAGACGGATTACTGGCAGGATTTGACCGAAGGATTTTCCGTCATTGTGTTTGTCAGCAATGGCCGGGACGAGCGTGGTCAGTTTGCTTCATACGACGTGGTTCACGATGTACGACAGCTGTTGTTTAAGGCGCTGCTCGGCTGGAATCCGGAAGAGCGCGGTAACCCCATTACGTACGCAGGCGGCACTCTGCTTGATGTGAACCGACATGAACTGAGCTACCAGTTCGACTTCTCTGTGTTGAAAGAGCTTTCAGAAGATGACACCCGCCAGCAGGATGAGCTGAACGACCTGGATTATTTCAAAACGTTGTCGATTGATGTGGATTTTATCGATCCCGGTCATGGCCCTGACGGCAAAATCGAACACCACCTCGAAATAAATCTTCCTTCCTGAGGAACACCATGTTTGTGAAACCAAAAGACGGGCGGTCAGTTCATGATCCTGCCCGGGGTGACCTTTTGCCTGCAGCAGGGCGAAATGTCGAACCAAGCCAGTACTGGTACCGTCGTGAAAACGACGGGGATATTGAGGTGGTGACGCCATCTCAGGGCGTAGCACCGGACAAGAAGGTGAGCACTAAATGACAGTCTCTATGAATACAATTCCGTCTGATCTTCGCGTCCCGCTGTTTTATGCCGAGATGGATAACAGCGCGGCGAATACGGCGCAGACCAGCGCCCCTTCGTTACTGATTGGCCATGTGAACACTGGCGCAGCCATTGCGACCAACCAGCTGGTTTTCATGCCATCAAAGGATTACGCCATTCAGCAGTGTGGCGCGGGCAGTCAGCTGGCGCGCATGGTGGAAGCCTATCGGCTCGTCGATCCATTTGGTGAGCTGTGGGTGGTTGCTGTTCCTGACACAGGAACGGCGGCAACGTTCACCCTGACGATAACGGGAGCGGCCACAGAGTCCGGGGTTATTAGCCTGTACATTGGGCGACGTCGTATTCAGGCCAACGTGACAACTGGCGACGATGTTGCAGCCGTTGCATCCGCTATTTCTGCCGCCATCACTGCTGACGGACAAACGCCATTTACCGCCGCTTCGGCAGCCGGTGTTGTCACACTCACATCGCGGCATAAAGGCACCTGGGCGAATGACATTCCTGTCGCGCTGAACTATTACGGTTTCAGCGGTGGCGAAAAACTCCCGGCTGGCGTGCTGATCGCCATTGCATCTGGTGTGGCTGGTGCTGGTGCGCCACTGCTGACAGGCACGATTGCCGCGATGGGCGACGAGCCTTTCGACTATATCGGTCACCCGTTCAACGATACTGCGTCCATGAACATCTTCACGCTGGAAATGAACGATACCAGCGGGCGCTGGAGCTGGTTACGACAGATTTATGGTCACGTCTATACGGCAAAAATTGCTGCAATCAGTGACCTGATCACCGTAGGTGATATGTTCAACGATCCGCACGTCACGCTGGCAGGCTATGAAAAAACGGTTCAGTCGAATCCGGATGAACTGGCAGCAAGCCGTACAGCACGTGCCGCAGTGTTCCTGCGTATCGACCCCGCGCGTCCGACACAAACGGGCGAGCTGACAGGCATGCTTCCTCCTCCAACGGGCAAACGCTTTATTCGCTCCGAGCAGCAGTCACTACTGACGCACGGTATTGCGACAGCGTATGCAGAAGGGGGTGTTCTGCGCGTGCAGCGTGATATTACGACCTATAAAAAGAATGCGTATGGCGTAGCGGATAACAGCTATCTCGACAGCGAGACACTGCATACCAGCGCCTATGTTCTGCGCCGTCTTAAAACGGTGATCACCAGTAAGTATGGTCGCCACAAACTGGCTAATGATGGCACCCGCTTTGGTCCCGGTCAGGCCATTGTGACGCCAGCGGTGATCAAAGGCGAGCTTCTGGCCACTTACCGCCAGATGGAGCGCGCGGGCATTGTCGAAAACTACGACCTGTTTAAGCAGCACCTGATCGTAGAACGCGACGCCACTGACCCGTCACGTATCAACGTGCTTTATCCACCTGATTACGTTAACCAGCTGCGCGTCTTTGCACTGCTTAATCAGTTCCGTCTTCAGTATCAAGAGGAGTCCGCATAATGTCGCGTATCGGCGGTACATGTTATTTCAAAATTGACGGCCAGCAGCTCTCGCTGACCGGTGGCATTGAGGTGCCAATGAACAAGGCGGTCAATGATGATGTCATTGGCCTGGATGGTTCCGTTGATCGTAAAGAGACACACCGTGCGCCGTACATCAAAGGTACGTTTAAAGTGCCTAAAGATTTCCCGGTAAACAAAGTGACCACGTCCGATCAGATGACCATTACCGCGGAGCTGGCAAACGGTCAGGTTTATGTATTGTCGTCTGCCTGGCTGCACGGTGAGGCAAACCACAACGCTGAAGAAGGCACGGCGGATCTTGAATTCCACGGTGAAGAAGGGGATTACCAGTAATGAAAGAACTCAAACTCAGCAAACCGGTTAAAGCTCATGGTGAAGATCTCCATGTACTGGAGTTACGGGAACCCACATATGACGAAATAGAGGGCGTGGGTTTCCGTTTACAGTATCTGCGGATGGTGGTGTCAGACTGGACAGCGCTGTTTCGCTGAAATACATCCCTTTACTTGCCGGGATCCCCCGTTCTTCTGCAGCGCAGATGGCTAAGCTTGATATTTTTAAAGCCTGCATGTTGATCCTGAATTTTTTTACCCGATCGGGGACGGAGCAAACCTCCGACAACGCTTCTACAACACCGCTTACTTCTGGCGAATAAACCCTCTTGATCTCCGGCGGACGGCGATTTCTGAGTTCCTGACGCTGGAGTCAGAGGCTGTTCGCATCAACGAGGAAATAAAACATGGCTGATGACTTTCAACTAAAAGCGATTATTACCGCCGTTGACCGGTTGTCTGGGCCAATGAAGGGAATGCAGAAAAAGTTAAAGGGATTTCAGAAGGAAATGGCCGGACTGTCAGTGGGCGCTACCGCTGCCGGGGCGGCCATTCTCGGTGCGCTGGCTATGCCTGTTACTGCGGCGATGGGTTTTGAGTCGAAGATGGCTGACATCCGCAAGGTTGTTGACGGTCTGGACGACAGGAACGCATTTGCCGCAATGAGCGATGATATCCTGACGCTCTCCACTCAGTTACCGATGGCAGCGGAAGGGATTGCAGAGATCGTCGCGGCAGGTGGTCAGGCGGGCATCGCGCGAAGCGATCTAATGCAGTTTGCCAGCGACGCGGTAAAAATGGGCGTGGCGTTTGACACCACCGCTGAAGAGTCTGGTCAGATGATGGCGCAGTGGCGAACGGCGTTTAAACTGACCCAGGATGATGTGGTTGTTCTGGCTGATAAAATTAACTATCTGGGGAATACCGGGCCAGCAAATGCCGGAAAAATATCAGAGATTGTGACCCGAATTGGACCTCTTGGTGAGATTGCGGGAGTTGCTTCGGGGGAAATTGCAGCATTAGGTGCAACGATTGCCGGTATGGGTGTGGAGCCAGAAATTGCTGCAACGGGCATCAAAAACTTCATGAAAGCCTTAACGTCAGGCGGCGCGGCAACCAAAGCGCAGAGGACGGTTCTTGCTGCGCTGAAGATTGACCCGAAAAAGCTGGCTGCAGATATGCAGAAAGATTCGAAAGGCACGATGCTGAAGGTGCTTGACGGGATATCAAAAATCCCGAAAGAAAAGCAGGCTGCGGCAATGAATATGTTGTTTGGCAGTGAGTCTGCTGGTGCGATAGCACCGCTTCTCACCAATATGGACCTGCTGCGTATCAACTTTGAGCGAGTGGCAGACGCCCAGCAGTACGGTGGCTCGATGCAAAAGGAATATGCTTCTCGTGCGGCTACCACTGAAAACCAGTTAACCCTGCTGAGAAACAGTGTTAACGCCATTTCTGTCACACTGGGGGATACCTTCCTTCCGGTTATTAATGAAGCCGCAGAGGACGTGATGCCATTACTGGATCATGTCCGCGACCTGGTCAGGGAAAATCCTGAGATGGTGAAGTCAGTCGCGAAATTCGCCGCAGTACTCCTGGTGGCCGGCAGTGCCGTTGGCGTTCTGTCGCGTGCCTTCCGGATACTGAATAGTGTTATCAATCTTTCGCCCGCGAAACTGGCGATTGCTGTACTGGCATCCGGCGCCATGCTGATCATTAATAACTGGGATGATGTTGCACCGGTGATTAAAGAGGTCTGGCAGGAGGTGGATAGTGTTGCGCAGGCAATGGGGGGATGGGAAACCGTACTGGGTGGTGTTGGGATGTACATGACCGGTGCATTTACAGTGAAAACCATCGGTTCACTGCGTACAGCCTTTGCTCTTGCCAGTCAGTTATCAGGTGTTCTTGGGAAAATCGCCATGCTGGGCGCCACGACAGTTCAGATTGCGGTTGCCATTTATATGTTTGAGAAACTCAAGGAAATCGCCGATGCGGCAAAAGAGGCCGATCATACCGACTCATTCTGGGATTCCCTGAAGAATCGCTGGAATTCAGGCGGCTGGTATAACAACAGGCAGCAAAGAGAAATGTTTGCCGGTCAGACCACAAGGGATAACTACCAACCCACCGTTCCGCTGCTGCGGCCAGGAGCGGTTATGGACCGGGCGCAATCCCCACAGACGCAGCGTAGCGAACTTAACGTGTCTTTCGATAATGCGCCTCCAGGAATGCGCGTTGCGACACCTGCCGGAAGTGCGACACCGTGGCTTTCTTATGATGTGGGATACAGTCGCTTTAGCAGAGATAGTTAACCCATCTGTCATGTTCAGTGTAACCCGCCAGAGTGGGTTTTCCACACCCTAACGGGTATGCTATTTTTTATGCAATCAGAGCGATGATCAGAATGCCGCTGGGGAGAACATGGATTCAACGCATGACGAAGAAAAACGCACAGAATTTGAAAAATTCATCATTGAAAGGTTTGGCGATGCAGTTGATCTCCGCCGGGCGACAAATGGCGATAACGGATATATATCATGGGAGGCAGCGGTTGCCTGGATTGTCTGGCAGGAACGCTCGTTGCATCATGAAATAACTTCTGCCGTGGACTGAGCGGGACGTGAGTTAGGTATAAGCATCGTTTCCGGTTTTGGCTACCATACAGGCGATATGTGAATTCCCATATCGATAATTTAACCCGCTTCGGCGGGTTTTTTAATGCCCGGAGTTTATATGGCGTGGAAAGACAGACTTCAGGATGCGTCATTCCGTGGCGTACCATTTAAGTTCGAAGGTGAAGGGGCGGCGGTTGGCCGTCGAGTTGAAACACACGAATACCCCAACCGCGATAAACCCTACACCGAAGATCTCGGTAAGGTCACCTTCCGGCCAAATATCACCGCCTATGTCGTCGGCGACGATTGTTTCGAACAGCGTGACAGACTAATTGAAGCACTGAATAAACTAGGACCAGGCACTCTGGTACATCCAACATATGGTGAGCTTAACGTCTGTGTTGATGGTGAGATCCGTGTTAGTACGACCAGTAGTGAGGGGCGGATGGTGCGCTTTGATCTACAGTTCGTCGAAGCGGGTGAACTTGAATATCCAACGGCTGGCGCAGCAACAGCTAACACGCTGGCATCTTCCTGTTCAGCACTTGATGATTGTATCAGCGACAACTTTGAACAGTTCGGCATGGGTGGTTTGCCTGACTTCGCTCAGGGAGATGTGCTTGAGCGTGCAACTGGCATCCTGGACTTTGTTTCTGATTCTATGGCGATGGTCGACAGCTATGTCGCAGACGCAGCGAGACTTATGCAGGGTGATATTTCTGTTCTTCTTCCTCCTCCGTCATCAGGAAAAGGATATGTCGAAGCTATTCAGAAAGTGTGGCGCACGGCGAACAGACTATCCGGAAATGCTTCTGACGTTATGAAAATGATTAAGGGGTTCGCCGGGATTTCGTTGGGATCAGATATGGCCCCGCGAGGTATATGGAAAACGGACAGCAAAAGCACACAGAGCAGCAAGGAACAGGGGAATTATGTTGCCAGTGCAGTACGCACAACCGCCATAAGCGAAGCGGTTTACGCTGTTACAACACTGCCAACACCTGCAATAACGACAAAGGAACAAACTCAGCAGTCTTCTGGATGGCCTGCTGTGACACACCCTGCGCTGAATAACGCACCGGATGAGACGGCGGTGGTTGATGTGCCGACGTGGGATGACCTCGTTGATATCCGCGACACGCTGAATACCGCTATCGATAAAGAACTATCCCGCACTACCGATGACCGTTTGTTTCTGGCTTTGCGCCGGGTGAAGTCGGACCTTAACAACGATATAAAACACCGCCTTGTACAGACCCAAAAGACAGTTATCAGGACACCTGATGAGGTAACTCCGGCACTGGTTCTGGCAGCGACCTGGTTCGATAACGCTGCACGGGAGTCTGACATTGTCAGGCGTAATGCTGTGGCTCACCCAGGCTTTGTGCCGGTATCTCCACTGAGGGTTCCTGTACGATGAACGATAACGTAACGCTGAGGGTTAACGGACGTGAATGGGGCGGCTGGACTTCGACACGTATCGGCGCTGGCATCGAGCGGCTGGCGCGCGATTTTAGCGTTGAGATCACTCGACAATGGCCTGGTGGAGATGGAATTGCCTCATTGCAACCTCGGGTAAAAAACGGAGATAAAGCAGAAATACTGATTGGTGATGATCTGGTGGTCACTGGCTGGATTGAAGCAACGCCGGTTCGCTACGATGCGCGCTCAATTAGCGTTGGAATTAGCGGGCGCAGCCTGACTGCCGATCTGATTGATTGTGCAGCTGAGCCTACTCAATTCAATGGGCAATCGCTCGTTCAGGTCGCTTCGGCGCTTGCAAAACCGTTCGGTATTGCGGTGATAAACGCTGGCGCACCGGGTGGTGCGATTCCCGGCGTGCAGCCAGATCATGGTGAAACGGTTATTGAAGTATTAAATAAGATGCTGGGTCAGCAACAGGCCCTGGCCTACGACGATCCGCGCGGTAGGCTTGTAATCGGTGGGATAGGTTCAGGCAGGGCGCATACGGCGCTGGTGTTGGGTCAGAATGTGATTTCCTGCGATACCGAGAAAAGTATTCGCGAGCGCTTTTCTACTTATCAGGTTTCCGGTCAGCGCGCCGGAAATGATGATGATTTTGGCGCTGCTACCACAACGGCACTACGGGCAAAAACAACGGATGCATCAATAGGACGCTATCGCCCGATGGCAGTGCAGCAGACGGGCCAGGCAACGGGTGCCAGTTGCATTGCGCGCGCTGAATTTGAGGCGCGGCAGCGCGCAGCGCGAACCGATGAAACCACGTACACGGTGTGGGGCTGGCGACAGGGGGATGGTTCTCTGTGGCAGCCAAACCAGCGGGTTATTGTTTTCGATCCGATCTGCGGCTTTAACAACCGCGAACTCCTCATCTCTGAAGTCTCATTCACTAAAGACAATAATGGCACCCTGACAGAGTTACGCGTCGGGCCGCCGGATGCCTATCTTCCTGAGCCAGAAGAGAGCAGTCAGAAGCGTACAAAAAAACGCAAAGTCAAAGAGGACCCGTTCTGATGAGCGTGATGCAAAGTCTGCAAAGGCAACTGTTAGGACTCATTGGCCGCGCTGTGGTGAAGAGTATCAACGCGGCTTCTAAGTGCCAGATGATAGATGTTGAGTTACTGGCTGGGCAGCAAAAGGCGGGTATTGAGCACCTTGAACCCTATGGCTTCACTTCTCGTGCACAAGCGGGTGCTGAGGCTGTTGTTTTGTTTCCTGACGGTGACCGTTCTCACGCCGTTGCGATCACCGTATCTGATCGTCGCTATCGCATGAAGGGGCTCAAAACGGGGGAGGTCGCTCTCTACGATGACCAGGGGCAGTCAGTCACGCTGACACGTGCCGGGATTGTTGTTGATGGTGGTGGCAAGGTGATTATGTTCAAAAATGCGCCTAAAGCCCGCTTTGAAATGGATCTGGAAGTTACCGGCCAGATCAAAGACCTCTGTGATACTTCTGGCCAGACAATGTCAGCGATGCGTGTTGCTTATAACGGGCATAAACACAGAGAAAACGGGCAGGGTAATAACACCGATGCACCTGATAAACAAATGGGGGTGTGATGGAACTCTGGCTTACGGTAAACGGAAAACAGGTTAGCGCCAGTTCTCAACTTGACCCACTTACGCGCGCAGTGGTGATTTCGCTCTTCACTCACCGGCGCGCAGACCCTGACGACAATGCTGATGTACCTATGGGATGGTGGGGAGATACCTGGCCGATGGTGGCCAACGATCGCTATGGGTCAAAGCTATGGCTTTTACAGCGGAGCAAGCTCACAAACGCGCTGGTGAACACGGTGCGAACGTATATCCGAGAATCCCTTCAGTGGATGCTCGATGACGGTGTTGTGTCCATGATAGATATAGATATACAGCGAACCGGTATCAATGAACTGGGAAACAGCATTGTTCTGTGGCGCCGGGATGGTCCGGTAACAATTTCTTTCAACGAATTCTGGAGCGTGATTGCAAATGGCGGACAGTGAATTTCAGCGGCCAGCGCTGGCCGAAAACATCAGCATGATCCGCACCGACCTTTTTGCACGGCTTGACATCAATGATGAACTTCGCCGCATGGATGAAGATGTCAGGGCCAAAGTTTATGCGGGGGCGCTGCATACGGTTTATGGCTATATCGATTATCTGGCGATGAATATGCTGCCTGACCTGTGCGATGAGTCATGGCTTTATCGGCATGCTGCGATGAAACGATGTCCGAGGAAAGATGCCGTGGCCGCATCAGGTTTTATGCGATGGGATGGCGTAACGAACGGGCTCAAGGTGAGTGCAGGATCGGTCATTCAGCGTGACGACCTCGTCCAGTACATCGCACAGGCAGATGCAACGAGTGCCGGTGGCGTGCTTCGTGTGCCCGTTACCTGCAGCGTGACAGGTATGGCCGGAAATATGGATGATGGCGAGGCGCTCTCACTGGTTACGCCAGTTAACGGACTTCCTTCCGGCGGCATGGCCGATACGATCACTGGCGGTTTTGATGTTGAAGACCTTGAGGTCTGGCGTGCCCGTGTTCTGGAGCGCTACTACTGGACCCCGCAGGGCGGCGCTGACGGAGATTATATCGTCTGGGCAAAAGAAGTACCCGGCGTAACGCGCGCGTGGACTTATCGACACTGGATGGGGACGGGAACCGTTGGCGTTATGATTGCCAGCAGCGACCTGATTAACCCGATTCTTGATGATGCAACAGTGGCTGCAGCTCAGGCACATATTGAACCGTTGGCGCCCGTAGCGGGTTCTGACCTCTATGTATTTAAGGGAACGCCAAAAACGGTCAATTACACCATTGACCTGAATCCGGATACCCCTGAAATACGCGCCGCAGTTGAGGCAGAGCTTCGTTCATTCCTGTTGCGTGACGGCTATCCGGAAGGAACGCTTGAGCTGTCCCGTACAAACGAGGCGATTTCTATAGCGGCCGGTGAGTACAGCCATAAGCTGCTTTCGCCAACAGCTGATACGGCAATCGCAAAAAATGAACTGGCTGTACTGGGGGTAATAACGTGGGCGTGAGTAATGATGATTATGTCCAGTTACTGAGTGCGCTGCTTCCGCCAGGGCCGGCATGGTCAGTTGACGATGTTGCGATAAGCGGCGTAGCTCCTTCTTTGCTCAGGGTGCATCAGCGTGGCGATGAACTCATGCAGGAGCTTGATCCGCGTACCACAACAGAACTTATTGACCGCTGGGAGCGGTGCTGCGGTCTTCCTGATGAATGCATTCCTTCAGGAACCCAGACGTTAAGGCAGAGACAGCAGCGGCTGGACGCAAAAGTTAATCTTACCGGAGGAATCAACGAAGATTTCTATCTTCGTCAACTGGCTGCACTGGGGAAGCCTGGCGCCACAATCACGCGCTATAACAAGGGACCTTTCAAGTGTACGTCGACGTGTACTGATGCGACCTATTCAACTGAATGGCGTTACTACTGGCAGGTAAATATGCCCGCTTCAACAGACGCAATCTGGATGACCTGTACAGACAATTGCGAAACCCCCATTCGCTACTGGGGCGACACAGTTGCCGAGTGCGTTATCAATAAACTTTGCCCGTCCCATACCTACGTAATATTCAAATATCCGTAACCGGAGACATTATGCATCGCATTGACACACCTACTGCGCAGAAAGATAAATTCGGCGCGGGAAAGAATGGCTTTACCCGCGGTAACCCGCAAACAGGAAAGCCTGCTACTGATTTGGATGACGACTATTTCGACATGTTGCAGGAAGAACTGGCGGGAGTGGTCGAGGCAACCGGCGTTAACCTGGAAAAATCAAAGCATAACCAGTTACTGACTGCCCTGAAGGCGCTGCTTTTGAGTCGTGCTAACCCATTTGCTGACATTAAAGCGGATGGTGCAGCAGCGGTGTCGACAGCTCTCTCAAACCTTGGTTTAGTAAATAACGGCGCAGTCGGTCGTCTGATTGGCATGCAGATAATCAAGACGTCTGGCACTTACACCAAAACCCCCGGAGCAATGTTCGCGGATGTCATCGCTATTGGGGGCGGTGGAGGCGGCGGCCGGGCAACTTCCACAGGAAACTATAACGCAGCGGGGGGGGGGGGCGGGGGCGGCGGAATGGCACGGGGTCTCTTTAACCTGTCTGCAATATCAACCGTGCTTGTCACGATTGGTGCGGGTGGTAATGGCGGTATTGCCTCGACGATGACCAATGGCACGCAGGGTGGTGCGACGACTTTTGGCTCTTATCTCTCAGCAAGTGGAGGCCAGCCAGGCAACGGCTGCACTGCGTCAGGCTCCTCTGCGTCATGTGGCATGGGCGGTCAGGGTGGCACTTCGACCGTGGGTGCCATTTTGTGCAACGGGTACGCCGGGCTACCCGGTGTGATGGCAACCCCAACAGCAGTCGGAGGGACTGTAGGTTCCGGTCTTGGCGGCGGCAGCTTTATTTCTGGCCCTGGTGGGTATGGTGCGGGTGGTAATGGCGCGGCAACAATCAGTGGAAATCAAAACGTTAATGGCGGTAATGGCTCTGCGGGTGTGGTTATTGTTATGGAGTATGCGTAAATGAACTATGCAATTATCAAAAATGGCATCGTAGAAAATATTGTTATCTGGGATGGCAAGTCAGAATGGCCTGAATCAGCCAGCGCCATTCTCTCTACTGAAGGTATGGGTATCGGTTGGCATTACGTCAATGGCGTTTTTAGTGCGCCAACTCCGACCGATGAAGAATTAGCAGCAGCAAAACAACTGCGAATTACCAATAACTTCGCTATGAAAAATTCGCTGATGAATGAAGCAACGCAGCAAATTGGTGTGCTACAGGATGCCGTCGATCTGGGTATGGCTACAGATGCAGAATCCGCCACGTTGCCTCTGTGGAAACAATACCGTGTGCTGCTGAGCAGGATTGACGCTAACACTGATGCAGAGATTAGCTGGCCTATTACTCCGTAAGATGGGTGATTAATGAATAATATGGCGATGAAAATAATTTTATAAAGTTGTTTTTCAGAGGAGGTGCACTCGAAGAAAGTGCACCTCTTGTATAATAAGAGCAGCTGCCTTTACTTGATAAGATCTATTAGGTTGGTTGCGCTGTTTTTTTTAATGGCCTACCTCGTTTAGCTACGAGGCGCTTGCCTGCTCTCTGAGAAGGGGATTCAATCAAGATGTGTATTAACCATGACAAAAATATAATGGAAAAAGTCACAATTAAGAGAGATACCCATGCTTTAAACCCCATTTCAAGTAAAATTCGAAGGGCGACATACCCAGCTACCCCGTGGATAATATATAGCGGATAGCTTATGTTGGCAAAAAAATCAAAAAACCTATTGGATTTAAATAATTTTGGGTGAGCATAAGCAAAAGCAAAGACCAAAAGCGCAAATGCATAGCTCCAGGCGACATTTATACTGGCTGAATATGGACCAGCCCACCAAAGAATGCAGAATAAAGTAAATAATATGCCGATTCCAAGATAAGCCTTGTTGGCATTTATATAACCACAATACATATAATAAAACATGGTTCCGATAAACATATAAATAATATACTGAGAAAAAAACATGTATGCCATGGCAAGATGGAATGCTGATATATTGGAGTTAATCCATTCAGGAGCAACCTTGTTAATATAGAGAGCAAACAAAAAAAGAATAAGCGGGGTAATGAAAACTTTTATGGAGTGCTTGCGAAATACTGCTATTAATATAGCGCAAATGAGATAAAACTTCATTTCTATCTCCAGTGTCCAAATGATTCCATCAATGCTCCTGGAGTACAACAAGTCTCTGATTCCAGGGATGTAGTGAATCAATATTTCTTTGTTATTAAATGGCCATTCCACTGAAAAATATTTACTGCTTATCAATATGGCTGTAAGCGTTATAGTAAAACCAATAATATATGTTGGTATTATTCTAATGATTCTGCTTAATAAAAAACCGTGAAATGTCATTTTTTGTAGCGAGAGTGGAATGACAAACCCGCTAATGATGAAAAATATAGCAACGCCGAAAGCCCCCCAGTTAAACAAAGGGAAGGCATGGAGCCATACAAGATAACTAGGGAAGGTGCGAACAAGTTCCTGATA
>NZ_SZWP01000081.1:0-8142 GCF_005280825.1 Citrobacter sp. wls829 | reverse complement strand
CCACCACCACCACCACCACCACCACCACCGCCCGCCGCGAGGGCAATTCCGCCCGCCGCCGCCACGCCGCCAAGAACCCACGGCCAGACTGCGCCACCGTCATGACTGCCTTCAGCCGCCATCAGCGGTGTGAGATCGTCCAGATGCTGGAAGTGGAATGCGCCATCAGTATCCTGAACCCACCACAGTGCACCGTTGCTGTCTTCGAGAACGAGTTGGCTTTTATCACTGCCGTTTGCGACATAGAAGTTTTTAATCGTAATTACGTCACCTGAGCGGAGTGTGACCACCAGATCCTGGTTAATACGGGTCAGTTGGCTGATGTCTTCACGCGAAACGGATAATTTCACGATGGACGGTGTACTGAGCGTCACTTCAGAGGCTTCAACATTCGTAGATACACCAGTCAATTTTGATACAACGGCGAGATGACGCATATGTTCACTCCTGATGGCTTGCCGGGGGAATTAATCCGCAACAGCGTTCTGGGAAAATGAGCAGACAGGTGCCCCGTTCATCGTGAAGATGAATTTACACATGTAGTTTCATTGATTAGGTCACAGAGATGTCTGTTTGGTTAGTAAATAAAAATTGGCCTCGGCGTTGAATAGTTCTTTCGTATTAGATGATATAGTCAGAAAGAAAGTATTCCGCAACTTCTACCTGTTAAAAATATACGGCGATATTTCAGGTTGGTTAGTGTAAACGCCGCATAAAATATATGTGTTTTATTATGTTATTGTATTTTAAGTGATTTATTTTTAGCGTGCAGCATGATTTTATAATAAATATCAGTGATAATAATGTTATTAAAATGAAGTGAAATAGATGGAGGAAATTCTTGAAGTTTTATTTTTATTGGACTACAGACATCATGAAATAACACGGTGATTTACTTGATATTTGAACGATTCAGCAGTATTGAACCATAAGTGTGATGAATATATTGAGGAGGATTCAATAACTAAATAATAAGGACCAGTCCCATAATGAGAGACTGGTCACGAAACAAAGGTGTTATCTGCCAGCATTTTTCATAATACGTGCTTTATCCACCTGCCACTCACGCTCTTTCACATCGGAACGTTTATCGTGCTGTTTCTTACCTTTAGCGACGCCAATTTTCACTTTGCACCAGGCGTTTTTCCAGTACAGAGACAGCGCCACGACGGTGTAACCTTCGCGGTTCATTCGGCCGTACAGCGAATCGAGCTCGCGCTGGTTTAACAGCAGTTTACGGGTACGAGTGGGATCGCAGACCACGTGCGTTGAGGCAACTGCCATCGGGATAAAGTTGGCGCCAAACAGGTAAGCTTCACCGTCTTTAAGAATGACATAGCTGTCGCTGATGTTGGCTTTACCCGCGCGCAGGGATTTGACTTCCCAGCCTTGCAGAGCGAGTCCAGCTTCGAACTCTTCTTCAATAAAGTATTCGTGTCGTGCGCGCTTGTTAAGCGCGATTGTGGCTGAGCCAGGTTTGTGTGCTTTTTTCTTCGTCATAATGCCGCTCAGTATAGGTAATCTGGAATCGAAAAACACCCCATTTCATCCAGCGGGGCGCAAGGCGCTATCTTAGCACGAGTTGGGCTATAGCGTTTTTTTTAGCGGATGATAAATGGTATTATTTGCTCGATTGATATAGATGGAAATTGTTATGCCTCAGATTAGCCGGACCGCTTTAGTACCTTACAGTGCGGAACAGATGTATCAGCTAGTGAATGATGTGAAATCCTACCCCCAGTTTTTACCGGGTTGCACCGGAAGCCGCGTACTGGAGTCGACTCCTGGACAGATGACGGCTGCGGTGGATGTGTCTAAAGCAGGGATCAGCAAAACGTTCACCACGCGCAACCAGTTGACTAATAACCAGAGCATTCTGATGCATCTGGTCGATGGCCCCTTCAAAAAACTCATTGGCGGGTGGAAGTTTACGCCGCTCAGTCATGAAGCGTGCCGTATTGAGTTTCAGCTTGATTTTGAGTTCACTAACAAGCTCATTGAGCTGGCGTTTGGCCGTATCTTTAAAGAGCTGGCGTCGAACATGGTGCAAGCCTTCACGGTGCGTGCGAAAGAGGTTTACAGTGTCAGTGTCAGCTAAAATGGTCGTCGAAGTCGCGTATGCGCTACCCGAAAAGCAATATTTACAGCGCGTGACGCTGCAAGAGGGCGCGACGGTTGAAGAGGCCATTCGCGCGTCTGGATTACTGGAATTGCGCCCTGATATCGACCTCAGCAAAAACAAAGTGGGGATCTACAGCCGTCCGGTAAAACTTGCTGATGCTGTGCATGATGGGGATCGGGTAGAAATTTACCGGCCATTGATTGCCGATCCAAAAGAGTTGCGCAGGAAGCGGGCGGAGAAGTCTGCCAACAAATAGCAGGCAATAAAAAGGTGCTCAGCGAGCACCTTTTTTGCTATCTGAAGACCTACTTATTGATTACCGGTCAATGCGGGCTTGTTATCAATATTGGTCAACACGCCATTGCTGTTAAAGGTCAACGTCAGCGTTTGCTGCGTTACGCCTTCGTGTCCTGGTTGCTGACGGAACACATAGAACCAGGTGTTGGTGCCAAAAGGATCGGACATCATCGGTGTACCCAGAGCATAAGCAACCTGCTGTTGCGTCATACCGACACGAACTTTGGACACATCGTTAGCGGTCAGATAGTTTCCCTGGTTGATGTCAGGACGGTAAACCACTCGCTCCAGAGTGGAACAGCCTGCGGTCAACATCAGTAGTACTGCTGCAGCAGCAGTCAGCGTTTTACAGCGCATAGTGATTTGATTCCTTTTCGGGCCCGAGCAGTACGCGGCTCATATGTAATATGCCGATGATAATAGACCTTTCACCACTTTAAAACCTTTTGCTGTCGGGTCGGACGGCGATTTTATGTTGAACTCAGACCGTTACAAGAGAAAAAAGTTTATGCTGCCAGCAGTTCTTTTGCATTTGCGAGGGTATTGCGCGTCACTTCGCTACCGCCAAGTAAGCGGGCGAGCTCCTGCAGGCGCGCGCGTTTATCCAGTGGTTGCATATGTGTTTCGGTCATCGCGCCGTCGGTTTCTTTGCTGACGTAGAAGTGTTGATGTCCGCAACCGGCAACCTGCGGCAGGTGCGTGACGCACATAACCTGCGTGGATTCACCGAGCTGGCGCAGTAGTTTGCCGACGACCGCGGCTGTTGGACCGCTAATACCGACGTCCACTTCATCGAAAATCAGCGCCGGAGTTTCCATTTTACGAGCGGTGATCACCTGAATAGCCAGTGCGATACGCGACAGTTCCCCACCAGATGCGACTTTTGCTATAGGCTGTAACGGCTGGCCTGGGTTGGTGGTGACCTTAAATTCAATGCGATCGGCACCGTCTACACTCAGATGGTGTTCATCAAACTTCACCTCAATGCAAAAGAGTCCGTGCGGCATAGAAAGTGCGTGCATGCTCTCTGTAATGAGCTGCCCTAACTCCTGAGCATAGTGCTGGCGCTGGTGATGCAGCGTCTTTGCTGTTTCCAGTGCCAGCTTGTGATGAGTGTTCACTGCCAGAGTGAGGGTTTCGAGTGAATCAGCCTGATCGTCAAGTTGCTGCTGTTCGTCCAGCAGGGACTGATAGAACTGCGGGAGCGCTTCAGGTGCGACATAGTGTTTGCGCGCCAGAGAGATTTGTTTTGCGATGCGCTGCTCAAGCTCGAATAACCGGTTAGGGTCCAGATCCAGCCGGTCACAATAGTGGCGCAGCTCGTCGCTGGCTTCGCTGAGTTGAATGGTTGCCTCTTCAAGCATGTCCAGAATACCGGAAAGCTTATTGTCCATACCCGCCAGTTCGCTGACCAACTGCTTTGCCGTGTACAGCTGGCTTTGCAGATTAGCGTCTTCGCCATCTGCCATGATAGCCAGCGCCTGTTGGCTGGTGGTGAGCAACTGCCCGCTGTTAGCCAGGCGCTTGTACTCTTCATCGATCTGCTCAAACTCACCCGCCTGCGGACTAAATTCGTTTAGCTCTTTCAATTGGTACTGCAACAGCTCTGCCCGGGCAGCGCGTTCTTGGCTTTGCTGCTGATGATGTGCCAGGTCGCGGCAGCTCTGATGCCACAGTTGATAGCGCGTTGCCATTTCCTGAATAAGAGATGCCTCATTGGCATAGCCGTCCAGCAGGGATTTTTGGTGTTCAGATTTCGTCAGCAGTTGATGCGCGTGCTGGCCGTGGATTTGAATTAACAACTGGCCGAGCTCGCGAAGCTGCGACAGTGGTACCGCGGTGCCGTTGATAAAGCCACGGGAACGCCCATCGCTACTGATAACGCGGCGTAGCAAGCATTCACGGCCTTCTTCAAGCTGGTTTTCTTCGAGCCATTGCAGCGCCGCTGGCGTATCCTTCAGGGAGAAGCGGGCACACAGATCGGCACGCGTAGCGCCAGCGCGCACCATGTCGGCATCGGCACGTCCGCCAAGGCACAAACCGAGGGCATCAATGGCAATGGACTTACCCGCCCCGGTCTCACCGGTGATGACGGTCATTCCGCTCTGAAAATCGATATCAAGTTCACGAACGATAGCAAAATTGCTGATGGTCAGTTGTGCCAACATAGCTGTTTTCCTGTATGAAAAACCATAACTGTAATTACATACAGTATAAACTGGTTTTTTATACAGTAAAGAGGCTGAAGGTAAATTAAAATAATTTTTTTGACCAGCCGAGCTTGGTACTTAATGTATTGAAATAGCTGTAGTCTTTAGGGTGAATCAGGTTTAAATGATAATCACAGCGGCGAATCAACACGTCTTCACCTTCCTGTATAGGCAGGGCAATCTGGCTGTCGCAGCTAATTTCAAGATCGCTACGGCGGTGTGAGAAGCGCAGGCGAATGGTGCTGCTACTGTTGATCACCAGCGGTCGCGCTGAGAGCGTGTGCGGGAACATTGGTACCAGCGTAATGGCATCCAGAGAAGGCGTCAGGATTGGGCCGCCGGCAGAGAGCGAGTAGGCGGTAGAACCGGTTGGCGTGGAAATAATCAGTCCGTCTGAACGCTGGGAAAATGCAAAGACCTCATCAATATAGACTTCAAATTCAATCATGTGCGCGACTTTACCCGGGTGCAGCACCACTTCATTGATCGCGGTACTGATACGCTTCTGGCAATCTTGCTGGCACACCTGAGCTTCAAGTAAAAAGCGCTTTTCACTGATGTAATGGCCTTCCAGCACATCGGCTAACTGCTGATGGGCATTGTCCGGGTCAAGGTCGGTGAGAAAGCCCAGGTTGCCACGGTTGATCCCGATGACCTTAATGTCATAGCGTGCCAGAGTACGCGCAGCACCGAGCATGTTGCCATCTCCGCCCACCACTACCGCGAGGTCCGCCTGCTGACCAATTTCTGCCAGCGTGCCGGTTTGCACATTTTTCAGCTGTAGTTCGCGGGCGATTTGTTGCTCCACGATAACCTGATACCCTTTTGTGCACAGCCAGCGGTAAAGCATTTCATGTGTGGTCAGTGCAGTGGGGTGGCGTGGATGCCCCACAATGCCAATACACTTGAAATGTTTATTCATTTTCTCGAGGTCCTTGTAGCGAAGATGAGTGACAATGTGAGTACTTCCCTTGAATCCCTGAATCTTATCCCCATAATAAGCCAAGTTAGCGAGATGAATGCGAAAAAACGCGGAGAAATTCATGAGTAGTAAAGAACAGAAAACGCCTGAGGGGCAAGCCCCGGAAGAAATTATCATGGATCAGCACGAAGAAGTTGAGGCGGTTGAACCAGACGCTTCTGCTGAGCAGGTGGATCCGCGCGATGAAAAAATTGCGAATCTGGAAGCTCAGCTTACTGAAGCCGAAACGCGCGAGCGTGACAGCGTGTTGCGCATGAAAGCTGAAATGGAAAACCTGCGTCGTCGTACCGAACTGGACGTAGAAAAGGCGCATAAGTTCGCGCTGGAAAAATTCGTTAACGAACTGCTGCCGGTGCTCGATAGCCTGGACCGTGCGCTGGAAGTAGCGGACAAAGACAACGATGCCATGTCGGCGATGATCGAGGGTATCGAACTGACCCGTAAATCGATGCTGGATGTGGTGGCGAAGTTTGGCGTGCAGGTGGTTGCGGATATCGATGTGCCGATGGACCCGAACGTGCATCAGGCGATTGCCATGGTTGAGTCTGACGACGTTGCGGCCGGTAACGTACTGATGGTGATGCAGAAAGGTTATACCCTGAACGGACGTACCATCCGCGCGGCGATGGTGTCTGTGGCGAAAGCCAAGGGCTAATCAGCCTGTCGCGGCGGGTAATGCAGATGCGTTACCCGCCGCGATATTATCATCCCTGGTCCGCCACGCTCTCCCGCAGCGGTTTTACCGGCAAGACCTGCACCTGTTTAATCATATTATCCTGTACGTCGAGAATATCGATATCGTACTGGCCAATGCGCACCCGCGTACCGGCTACCGGGATCTCTTCCAGCGCTTCAAGAATAATCCCGTTTACGGTTCGCGCATCGTCTTCCGGCAGGTGCCAGTTAAAGGCTTTGTTGATTTCGCGAACGTTGGCGCTGCCGTCAATTATCACTGAACCGTCATTTTGCGGGGTGACTTCCTCGGCAAGCGTAGGTGACATGGAGGTGGTGAAGTCGCCGACAATCTCTTCCAGGATATCTTCGACCGTCACCAGGCCCTGAACGTCGCCATATTCGTTAACCACCAGGCCGACTTTCTTTTTGTTGCGCTGAAATTTGATTAGCTGGGTGCTGAGCGGCGTGCCTTCCGGGACGTAATAGATCTCATCAGCGGCGCGCAGCATGGTCTCTTTGGTGAATTCTTTTTTCTCTGCCATCAGGCGCCAGGCTTCGCGTACGCGCAGCATACTAATGGTATCGTCCAGCGAGTCGCGGTAAAGCACAATGCGGCCGTGCGGGGAGTGCGACAGTTGACGCACGATTGATTTCCAGTCGTCGTTGATATCAATCCCGATGATTTCGTTTCGCGGCACCATGATGTCGTCGACGCTGATTTTTTCCAGATCCAACACCGACAGCAGCATATCCTGATTACGGCGCGAGATTTGCGAGCGCGATTCATTCACCAGCGTTCGCAGTTCGTCTTTACTCAGGGAACTGCTTATCACGATATCCGTTTTGATGCCCATCATACGCATCAGCAGACGGGTAATGGTGTTCAGTAACCACACCAGCGGCATCATCAGAATTTGGAGTGGTGCCAGTAAGAAACTGCTGGGATAGGCGACTTTTTCGGGATACAGCGCGGCGATGGTTTTTGGCAGTACTTCAGCAAAAACCAGCACCACAAAGGTCAGCACCCCGGTGGCAATCGCCACACCCGCATCGCCATACAGACGCATACCGACGATGGTGCCAAGCGCGGAGGCGAGAATGTTGACCAGGTTATTGCCGATAAGCACCAGGCTTATCAGGCGGTCCGGTTTGCGCAGGAGTTTTTCAACGCGCTTCGCCTGACGATTCCCCTGCTTGGCCCGGTGGCGCAGGCGGTAGCGGTTCAGGGTCATCATTCCGGTTTCGGAACCGGAAAAATAGGCTGAAATAACCACCATGATGAGAAGCGTAACAATGAGCGTGGTGGTGGAGATGTGTTCCACGTAGGGTTCCTTAAAGACTTAACTCACAAGCTGTTGCAGTATGCGACTACCGAAATAGGCCAGCGTCAGAATGCCTGCACCTGCGACGTTAAACCAGACGACACGACGTCCGCGCCAGCCCTCATGGTAATGTCCCCATAGCAGAACGATATAGACAAACCATGCCACGATAGAGAGCACGGCTTTATCAATATTTTCGGTACTGAACAGGTTGTGCATGTAAAACAGGCCAGTGCACAGGGTCAGCGTCAGCAGAACCACGCCTATCTGAGTGATGTGAAACATTTTGCGTTCAATGCTCATCAGCGGCGGCATTTCATTGTTGAACGCCAGTTTTTTGTTTTTCAGCTGATAATCGATCCACGCCAGCTGCAGTGCGTACAGGGCGGCAATGATCAGCGTGGCATAGGACAACAGCGAGAGCCCGATGTGGATCATCATGCCCGGTGTGGCTTCAAGGTGGGTGATGTACTCGTTGGGCATAAACGTGGCGCAGGCCAGATTGATTAAGGAAGGTGCGAATAAGCAGGTCAT
>NZ_SZWP01000080.1:0-11667 GCF_005280825.1 Citrobacter sp. wls829 | reverse complement strand
AACACTATCAATAAGTTGGAGTCATTACCGCCCGTTATTCATGAATTCATGGGCAACCGCTGCTCTTTCATGCTCATTCATCGCCGCGTAAGACGTTGACGGGACGGTCGTGGATACCGTGTTATTTCCCATCATCTTCTGATGACTTTCCACCATTTTCTGGTGCGCATCCGCCGAGCCGTTCGTCATGGTTTCATGAGCAATAATGGCCTGTTCATGCTGGTCCATACCGGTCATACGAGGAGCAGTCCCCTGGATCCCGACAGGAGCCGCAGCAGACTGCATCTGGTGAGCAGGAGCCTGTGCATTGTTGACGCGATCATGGATATTCACGGTTTCAGTGGCCCAGGCCGATGAAATTAAACCAAAGCCCAGCAAAGATGCTAATACGATATTTTTCATGATAACTCTCCATTTCTGAATTAGTGATGTCCGGGGAAGTACAACCGATGTTTTCAGTTCCATAACTGAAACAAGTTCGGCAGCGTTTATTTCTCCGGAAGAGGGCTGGATATTCATTTCCTGGCGTACTCTGACGCCGGGTATTGATGAAGCAATCCAGCCTTCCTGATAAGTTGCACTAATTATATCGAATGGCTTCTGTTTGCTGCATGACAGGCTAATGACATCTTTGTCATTTACATCTTTATTTTCAGCATTGGGTTTCCGGGATCATTTTCTCCAGTCTGGGCACGGATAAGATAAAACGCGTGGAGCGTACGTCTGATTCCACCTGCACTCTTCCGTGATGTGCTTCCACGATTGACTTCACAATCGCAAGGCCGATGCCGCTGCCTTCTCCTTTTCGTTGTCTGGATGGATCCACCCGATAAAAACGGTCAAACAGCCTTGATAAATGTTCTTCAGGGATCGGTTTCCCTGGATTTTCAATCACAAGGTCAAAAAAGCTCTCCTGCTTTCTTATTGAGACGGTGATGGCCTGTCCCTCCGGGGTATAACGCAGGGCATTGGATAACAGATTATTGATCGCTCTTCTGAACATTTGTGGATCTCCCTCAACCAGGCAGGGCATCCCGTTAAATTTGAGCGTGATATTGCGTTCTTCGGCCCAGGCTTCGAAAAACTCGAAGACTTTCATGACTTCTGCTCTGAGGTCAAAACGGACCCTGTCAGGTATAAGCTGGTTATTGTCCGCCTGTGCCAGAAACAGCATGTCGCTGACCATTTTGGTCATCCGGTTATACTCTTCAAGACTGGAGTAGAGGACATCCTCAAGTTCCTTCTGGGTTCGATCCTGACTCAGTGCGATTTCAGTCTGCGTCACCAGATTGGTGATGGGCGTTCTGATCTCATGCGCGATATCGGCAGAGAAATTGGCCTGGCGGGTAAAGACGTCCTCAATCTTTCCAATCATATGATTGAACGAGATAACCAGTTGCTCCAGCTCAATGGGAACGCGTGTCGGTTCCAGCCGCGCATCAAGATTCTCGGAGGTGATGTTTTTAATGGCATTGCTGACATTACGAAGGGGCAGGTGCCCCTGACGGACAGCGATGCGAATGATCAGAACAATCAGCAGGCTTATCACGACGGCGATCGCAATCAGATTTTTTTTCAGCGCATCGAGGTAATGGAGATGGAAATTAATGGAGAGGCCAGTCAGCATGACATAATTCTGCTGTTTGCCCTGAAATATCGCCTGGCCAGAGGAGGCGATAATCCGGTATGTTTCCATCTTCATTTCAGACCCGGTATCCATCGGTCTCGCAGGATCCTCCACCGTCCAGAGAAAGACATCCCGTGCGCGGCTGTGCTCGCTAAAATCTGCGGAATTCACGGCCGGGTGTAGTGCCGCCCCCTGCGCTGAACTAAAGAGCACTTCCCCCCTGGGATTGAGGAGCAAAAGGGCAACGTTGCGGTAGCTGGCAATCGACTCCTTTATTTTGCTTACTTTTTTTTCATCCGGATCCACCGGGGACTGCAGTATACGGTTCAGGGTAGTGCTGATTTGTTGAAGATCGCTGACATCCTGCTCGGCAAAATGATTTTCAACAGAATGCAGCATAAACCAGGTGAAGGCGATAAAAGCCAGTATCGTGGACAGGCTGATAAAAAAGGTCAGCCGCAGGGCGAGTGAGAAAGGGCGCCTGGAAGGTTTGCTATGCATCCGGGGCCTCCAGCATATAGCCCACGCCCCGGACAGTCTGGATCAGCTTTGTCCCGTAATCGTTGTCTATTTTAGCGCGGAGTCGCTTTACGGCGACATCAATCGCGTTAGTGTCGCTGTCAAAATTCATGTCCCAGACCTGAGAGGCAATCAGGGAGCGGGGTAGCACTTCACCCTGATGGCGAATGAAAAATTCCAGCAGGCTGAACTCTTTACTGGTGAGCACAATGCGGTTTCCGGCGCGACTGACTTTTCTGGAGACGAGATCAACCGAGAGGTCAGCCACCTTAAACTGACTTTCCGTGATCAGCGTGTTTCCCCGCCTCAGTAGGGTCCTTACCCGGGCGAGCAGTTCGGCAAACGCAAAGGGTTTAACCAGATAATCGTCCGCACCCAGTTCCAGTCCTTTGACCCTGTGTTCGATCGTGCCGAGGGCCGTCAGTAGTAAGACCGGCATACCCTTTCCGGCAGTGCGCAGCATGCGGATGATATCCCAGCCGTTCACATCAGGCAGCATGATGTCCAGAATGACTAAATCATACTCGGCTGTCATGGCGAGATGATATCCGGTAAGACCATTATCAGCGTGATCCACTACGAACCCTGCCTCTGTAAGCCCTTTGCTGAGATATTCACCTGTTTTAATTTCGTCTTCGACGATCAATATTTTCATCTTGCTCCCCGTCTGGCTGCTAATGTCATTCTATTGCGCACACGATCGTAATCAACGAATTACCGTAAAAATGACAACATTGTCATTATTCTGTCACCCGACAAACAGAGTGCATTCTGTAAAGTAACCCTGGTAATACTCTGAACTTCATTTGAACCATTTACCAGGTCTGCCTGGACGAGAAGCGTTATGTTCAAATTAAAATTACTCAGCATCAGCACGATATTCATCCTGGCTGGTTGTGTCTCTCTGGCACCTGAATATCAGCGCCCGGCAGCACCGGTACCCCAGCAGTTTTCACTGTCCCGAAACAGCCTGACGCCAGCAGTGAATGGTTATCAGGATACGGGCTGGCGTAACTTTTTTGTCGATCCCCAGGTTACCCGGCTGATCGGGGAAGCCCTTGCTAATAACCGTAATTTGAGAATGGCTGCCCTGAAGGTTGAAGAGGCCCGGGCCCAGTTCAACGTCACGGATGCAGATCGTTATCCCCAGCTGAATGCCTCATCCAGGATCACCTACAGCGGTGGTCTGAAAGGCGACAAGCCGACCACACAGAAGTACGACGCGGGTCTGGAACTCCGCTATGAGCTCGATTTTTTCGGCAAGCTCAAGAACATGAGTGACGCTGATCGCCAGAACTACTTTGCCAGCGAAGAAGCCCGTCGGGCTGTACATATCCTGCTGGTCTCCAGCGTTTCACAAAGCTATTTCAGCCAGCAACTGGCGTATGAACAACTCCGTATCGCGCGGGAAACGCTGAAAAATTACGAACAGTCCTATGCTTTCGTTGAGCAACAGCTCGTGACCGGGAGTACGAATGTGCTGGCGCTTGAACAGGCCAGGGGACAAATCGAAAGTACCCGCGCTGAGATAGCCAAACGAGAAGGCGATCTGGCTCAGGCAAACAATGCCCTGCAACTGGTGCTGGGAACGTACCGTGCACTGCCGCCAGAAAAAGGGATGAAAGGCGGTGAGATCGCGCCAGTTAAACTGCCATCAAACCTGTCGTCACAAATTTTGCTGCAGCGACCGGATATTATGGAGGCGGAATACCAGCTGAAAGCGGCTGATGCGAATATTGGCGCAGCGCGGGCGGCCTTTTTCCCGTCCATTACCCTGACCAGTGGCCTTTCCGCAAGCAGTACGGAGCTGTCCAGCCTGTTTACGTCAGGAAGTGGAATGTGGAATTTTATCCCTAAAATTGAAATTCCTATATTTAATGCTGGCAGGAATAAAGCCAATCTGAAGCTGGCTGAAATTCGCCAGCAACAGTCGGTGGTTAATTACGAACAAAAAATTCAGTCAGCCTTTAAGGATGTTTCCGACACGCTTGCGCTGCGCGACAGCCTTAGCCAGCAACTTGAGTCACAGCAGCGTTATCTTGATTCACTTCAGATAACTCTCCAGCGAGCCAGAGGATTGTATGCAAGTGGTGCTGTCAGTTACATCGAAGTGCTGGATGCAGAACGTTCCCTCTTCGCTACGCAGCAAACCATTCTCGATCTTACCTATTCCCGGCAGGTTAACGAAATTAATCTGTTTACCGCACTGGGTGGCGGTTGGGTAGAGTAAATTTATTTCATTAATCAGGAAATTTAAAATGCGTAATTCACTTAAAGCCGTTTTATTTGGTGCCTTCTCTGTCATGTTTTCTGCCGGTCTTCATGCTGAAACACATCAGCATGGCGATATGAATACTGCCAGTGATGCTTCGGTACAGCAGGTTATCAAGGGCACCGGTGTCGTTAAAGAAATTGATATAAATAGTAAAAAGATCACCATTTCGCACGAAGCAATCCCTGCGGTGGGCTGGCCTGCAATGACCATGCGCTTCACTTTTGTTAATGCAGACGACGCTATCAATGCCCTGAAAACCGGCAACCATGTCGATTTCTCGTTTATTCAGCAGGGTAATATTTCTTTACTTAAAAGCATTAACGTGACGCAGTCCTGATTGGCTGTCCGGAGCGATTACATCCTGTGCGCCTGTACATTCACATAGGTATATGTGTGAGTTAACCGTCAGGCGCATATGCCAGGTGTTTTGATTTTTTAGCGGAAAATTGTATGGCTTCTTTAAAGATAAAATATGCTGCAATAATTATCAGCAGCCTCATAGCAGGGGGGCTGATATCGGTTACTGCCTGGCAGTATGTAAACTCAGCACAAAAGACAGAAAAAACAGAACAAAAGGCACCGGAACGAAAGGTGCTTTTCTGGTATGACCCAATGAAACCGGATACCAAATTTGATAAACCCGGAAAATCGCCCTTTATGGATATGGACCTGGTGCCAAAATATGCTGATGACAGTGGCGATAAAAGCAGTGGCGGGATCCGTATCGACCCAACCCAGGTTCAGAATCTGGGATTAAAAACGCAAAAAGTCACGCGAGGAATGCTGAATTATTCTCAGACAATCCCGGCTAATGTCAGCTATAACGAGTATCAGTTTGTTATTGTGCAGGCGCGTTCTGACGGGTTTGTCGAAAAAGTCTACCCCATGACGATTGGCGATCATGTGAAGAAGGGGACGCCACTTATCGATATTACCATTCCGGACTGGGTGGAAGCACAGAGTGAATTCCTTCTGTTATCCAGCACCGGTGGTACTTCCACGCAAATTAAAGGCGTTCTGGAACGGCTTCGCCTGGCAGGTATGCCGGAAGAGGATATTCAGAGACTGCGTTCTACCCGGAGCATTCAGACCCGTTTTACCATTAAAGCACCTATTGATGGTGTCATTACTGCATTTGACCTGCGCACCGGCATGAATATTTCGAAAGATAAGGTGGTGGCTCAGATTCAGGGAATGGACCCGGTCTGGATCAGCGCTGCAGTGCCAGAATCTATCGCCTATCTGCTGAAAGATACGTCGCAGTTTGAAATTTCGGTACCGGCTTATCCGGATAAAACATTCCATGTCGAAAAATGGAATATTCTTCCCAGCGTGGATCAGACAACCCGTACGCTTCAGGTCCGTCTCCAGGTTTCTAATAAGGATGAGTTTCTCAAGCCGGGCATGAATGCCTATCTGAAACTGAATACCAGAAGCCAGGAGATGCTGCTGATACCAAGCCAGGCCGTTATCGATACCGGCAAAGAACAGCGCGTGATTACTGTTGATGATGAAGGCAAGTTTGTGCCGAAACAGATCCACGTTCTGCATGAGTCACAGCAACAGTCCGGCATCGGCTCCGGCCTGAATGAAGGCGATACCGTGGTGGTCAGTGGCCTGTTCCTCATTGACTCTGAAGCCAATATTACGGGCGCACTGGAACGTATGCGCCACCCTGAAAAAACAGAAAGCAGTATGCCAGCAATGTCTGACCAGCCTGTAAATATGCATTCAGGGCACTGAGGAGACGACGATGATTGAATGGATTATCCGGCGCTCTGTCGCCAACCGTTTCCTGGTCATGATGGGGGCCCTGTTTCTCAGCATCTGGGGCACATGGACGATTATTAACACGCCTGTCGATGCCTTGCCTGACCTGTCAGATGTGCAGGTCATTATCAAAACCAGCTATCCCGGCCAGGCCCCGCAGATTGTAGAAAACCAGGTCACCTATCCACTTACCACCACCATGCTGTCCGTGCCTGGCGCAAAAACCGTGCGTGGTTTTTCACAGTTCGGTGATTCGTATGTGTATGTCATTTTTGAAGACGGCACCGATCTGTACTGGGCCCGTTCCCGCGTGCTGGAGTACCTGAACCAGGTACAGGGAAAACTGCCCGCCGGTGTGAGTTCTGAAATCGGTCCGGACGCCACGGGGGTGGGCTGGATATTTGAATATGCCCTTGTCGATCGCAGCGGAAAACACGACCTTTCAGAACTGCGTTCTCTGCAGGACTGGTTCCTGAAATTTGAGCTGAAAACCATCCCGAACGTGGCTGAGGTCGCTTCGGTTGGCGGCGTGGTGAAACAGTACCAGATTCAGGTCAATCCGGTAAAACTGTCTCAGTATGGTATCAGCCTGCCCGAAGTGAAACAGGCCCTTGAATCGTCTAACCAGGAGGCCGGTGGCTCATCCGTTGAAATGGCCGAAGCTGAGTATATGGTCCGTGCCAGCGGTTATCTTCAGAGCATTGATGATTTTAATAACATCGTCCTGAAAACAGGCGAGAACGGCGTGCCGGTTTATCTGCGGGATGTTGCCCGCGTGCAGACCGGGCCTGAAATGCGGCGTGGTATTGCCGAGCTGAACGGCCAGGGCGAAGTCGCTGGCGGCGTGGTGATCCTGCGGTCGGGTAAAAATGCACGCGACGTTATCACGGCAGTGAGGGATAAACTTGAGACGCTGAAGGCCAGCCTGCCGGAAGGCGTTGAAATCGTGACCACCTACGATCGCAGCCAGCTCATCGACCGGGCGATTGATAACCTCAGTTCCAAACTTCTGGAAGAGTTTATCGTGGTGGCCATCGTCTGTGCCCTGTTCCTGTGGCACGTACGTTCTGCCCTGGTGGCGATTATCTCTCTGCCGCTTGGTCTGTGTATCGCCTTTATCGTCATGCACTTCCAGGGACTGAACGCCAATATCATGTCGCTGGGAGGGATAGCGATTGCCGTCGGTGCGATGGTGGATGCCGCCATTGTGATGATTGAGAATGCGCATAAGCGGCTTGAGGAGTGGGATCATCAGCATCCTGGTGAGCAGATTGACAACGCCACCCGCTGGAAGGTGATTACCGATGCCTCCGTTGAAGTGGGACCCGCACTGTTTATCAGCCTGCTGATCATCACCCTGTCCTTTATTCCTATCTTTACCCTGGAAGGTCAGGAAGGACGTCTGTTTGGCCCGCTGGCATTCACGAAAACGTACTCCATGGCGGGCGCGGCCGCGCTGGCCATCATCGTCATTCCGATTCTGATGGGATTCTGGATCCGGGGGAAAATTCCTGCAGAGACCAGTAACCCCCTGAACCGGGTACTGATCAAAGCGTATCATCCATTGCTGTTGCGGGTTCTCCACTGGCCAAAAACAACCCTGCTGGTTGCGGCCTTGTCCATTTTCACCGTTATCTGGCCGCTGAGCCAGGTGGGCGGTGAGTTTCTGCCGAAGATTAACGAGGGCGACCTGTTGTATATGCCGTCGACCCTGCCGGGTGTCTCTCCGGCTGAAGCTGCAGCGCTCCTGCAGACGACGGACAAGTTAATCAAAAGCGTTCCTGAAGTGGCCTCTGTATTTGGCAAGACCGGTAAAGCAGAGACCGCCACGGATTCCGCACCGCTCGAAATGGTTGAAACCACGATCCAGCTCAAACCTGAGGATCAGTGGCGTCCAGGCATGACGATTGACAAGATTATTGAAGAACTCGACAGGACCGTCCGTTTACCGGGGCTGGCAAACCTCTGGGTGCCGCCAATCCGTAACCGTATTGATATGCTCTCAACCGGGATCAAAAGCCCGATAGGTATCAAGGTGTCCGGAACGGTTCTGTCCGATATCGATGCAACGGCGCAGAGTATCGAAGCGGTCGCCAAAACCGTACCCGGCGTAGTGTCTGCTCTCGCAGAGCGACTGGAAGGCGGGCGCTACATTGATGTGGATATCAACCGGGAAAAAGCCTCCCGCTACGGAATGACGGTGGGCGATGTGCAGCTGTTCATCTCATCAGCCATCGGCGGCGCGACGGTAGGGGAAACGGTTGAAGGCGTGGCCCGGTACCCGATTAATATCCGCTATCCGCAGGATTACCGGAACAGCCCGCAGGCCCTGAAACAGATGCCGATCCTGACCCCGATGAAGCAGCAGATCACGCTGGGCGATGTTGCGGATATTAAGGTCGTTTCCGGGCCGACTATGCTGAAAACGGAAAATGCCCGTCCAGCCAGCTGGATTTACATTGACGCGCGCGGCAGGGATATGGTGTCGGTGGTTAATGACATTAAAACGGCGATCAGTCAGAAAGTGAAACTGAGACCGGGTACCAGCGTGTCATTCTCCGGACAGTTTGAACTGCTTGAGCATGCCAACAAGAAACTGAAGCTGATGGTGCCGATGACGGTGATGATCATCTTCATCCTGTTGTATCTGGCATTCCGCCGGGTTGATGAAGCCCTGCTGATCCTGATGAGCCTGCCGTTCGCCCTGGTTGGCGGGATATGGTTCCTGTACTGGCAGGGCTTCCATATGTCTGTCGCAACCGGAACGGGGTTTATCGCTCTGGCCGGGGTGGCAGCAGAGTTTGGCGTGGTCATGCTGATGTATCTGCGTCATGCCATTGAAGCGCACCCGGAATTGTCCCGTAAAGAGACGTTCACACCGGAAGGCCTTGATGAAGCCCTCTATCATGGTGCCGTACTGCGTGTCCGGCCGAAAGCCATGACCGTGGCGGTGATCATTGCGGGTCTGCTGCCAATACTCTGGGGAACCGGTGCAGGTTCAGAAGTCATGAGCCGTATCGCGGCACCCATGATTGGTGGGATGATCACGGCTCCGCTGCTGTCCCTGTTCATTATTCCTGCCGCCTACAAATTAATCTGGCTGCGCAGACATAAAAAAAGCGTGTCCTGAACCTGAAAGGGCACCCCCTGTGGGTGTCCTTCTGTACTGATTCACCCTGACGTCAGGGTTTAAATCGATAATATACAGAGGTGAGTATGAAAAAAGTGGTTCTGATGGCGCTGGCTCTCGGCCTTTCACTGCCCGCGATGGCGAGTGAAAAAGTGATTGATATGTACAAATCTGAAAACTGTGGCTGTTGTTCCCTGTGGGGCAAGGCGATGGAAAAAGACGGGTTTGAAGTACGAACTCACGTCATGAATGATCAGGCGCTGTCAGCCCTGAAAGAAAAGCATGCTATTCCTGCAGGACTGCGAAGTTGTCATACCGCGGTTGCCGGTAATTTGATCATTGAAGGCCATGTGCCTGCGACAACGATACATAAGGCAATGCAGTCTGGTTCAGGTATATACGGTCTCGCCACCCCCGGTATGCCAGCAGGAAGTCCTGGAATGGAGATGGGAGCCCGAAAAGAGGCTTACGATGTTATCGCATTCTCACCGGATGGAAGTAAAAAAGTCTTCCAGCGAATCGAATAGTCAGCGGAACGGCTGATAACGGGACGCCGGCAGCAGGCACTCTTATGCCGGCGGCATTCGTGGTAATCGCATCCATGACATACCCTGAAGACAGAAGATGCTTCGGTATGCATAAGGAGAGTTACTGTGAAAAATGACAATGCAGTGCAACACAACAACCAGACTGCTTCTGAGCAGACATTATCCCCGGACGAGGGCCACGTATTGCATAAGGTGAGAGATCCCGTGTGCGGGATGGACATCCTGCCCGACAGGGCGCACAGCAGCATTCGATACCAGGACCATCAACTTTATTTCTGCTCCGCCAGCTGTGAGAGTAAATTTAAAGCCCATCCCGATCGTTATCTTACCGAAGATGCCAGTGAACATTCCCATCACCATCACCATCACCACGATCATCACGAAGTCAGCCCTGATCAGATAAAACAGCCTCACCACCAGGCGGAGAAAGAGAATTCTGAAGGTGTGTGGACATGTCCGATGCACCCGGAGATACGCCGCAGTGGTCCCGGAAGCTGTCCTGTCTGTGGAATGGCACTGGAGCCGCTCGTAGCTACGGCATCCACGGGGCCAAGTGATGAACTTCGCGACATGACAAGACGCTTCTGGCTGGGGTTGTTGCTGGCGTTTCCGGTTCTGGTACTCGAAATGGGATCTCATCTGTTTCCCGCCTTGAGGAATACAGTACCGCCACAGCACAACACATGGCTGCAGCTGCTTCTGGCCTCTCCTGTCGTGTTGTGGTGTGGCTGGCCATTCTTCGCCCGGGCCGGAATGTCGTTACGTAACCGCTCCCTGAATATGTTTACCCTTGTTGCAATGGGCACCGGCGTAGCCTGGGTGTACAGCGTCATTGCAACCGTCTTCCCCTCCTGGTTTCCTGCATCGTTCAGAAACATGGATGGCCTGGTGGCCGTTTATTTTGAAGCCGCAGCAGTTATTACGGTGCTTGTTCTGCTGGGACAGGTTCTTGAGCTGCGGGCACGGGAACAAACCTCAGGTGCCATTACTGCACTACTGAATCTTGCCCCCAAAACCGCCAGGCGGCTGGATCATGACGGTCATGAAACGGATATTAATGCGGAAGATGTTCTGCCTGGCGATAAGCTCCGCATCAGACCAGGAGAGAGTATTCCGGTCGACGGTATTGTGATCGAAGGCAAAACAACCGTTGATGAATCGATGGTGACCGGGGAATCTATGCCGGTTACCAAAACGGAGGGTGACCCTGTCATCGGGGGGACCATTAATCAGACAGGGAGTCTCATCATCCGTGCAGAGAAAGTCGGTGATGAAACAATGCTCTCACGAATTGTTCAGATGGTCGCTGATGCACAGCGTTCGCGTGCCCCCATCCAGAGAATGGCTGACAGCGTTTCAGGCTGGTTTGTTCCTCTGGTGATACTTATCGCGGTTGTTGCTTTCGTGATCTGGTCTGTCTGGGGGCCCGAGCCCAGGATGGCGCACGGTCTCATTGCGGCTGTGTCGGTCCTGATTATTGCCTGTCCCTGCGCGCTGGGGCTGGCCACGCCGATGTCGATAATGGTGGGGGTGGGCAAAGGAGCCCAGGCCGGGGTGTTAATCAGGAATGCCGAAGCCCTTGAGCGTCTTGAAAAAGTGGACACGCTGGTTGTCGACAAAACAGGCACGCTCACGGAAGGTTCGCCTACGGTGACAGGGATTATCAGTCTCAATCCGGGTGGGGAAACATCTCTTTTGCGTGTAACAGCCGCAGTGGAAAAAGGCTCGCAGCATCCGCTGGGTATGGCAGTAGTTAAAGCAGCACAGGAAAAGGGGATCGCAATACCCGCAGTCACTC